>NZ_JAWPOH010000001.1:0-164623 GCF_037671525.1 Methylobacter svalbardensis | reverse complement strand
CTGGAAGCTTTATGAAGGATGGGGGCGTGAGGCCAAACAATTGGATGAAGAAGGATCAAGCCGAGGCCTGATCCTGAGTCTGTTGTTTGACCATTGCCTCCTCCTTCACCCAGAGCAGACTGCCCGCGTATACCGTAGGCAGTCTGCAAAGAAAATCTCAAATGGAGGTGCTGATTGAATTTATCAAAGCCTTGTTAGTAGATAAGAATCCTGCGGCTAAGCTCAAAGAATTGGCTGGACTTATTGATGAGGTTTTTCAGTTAATGCCTTCTGGAAAACATATGGTTGGGAGGGATTTGGGGCGTTTAGGGTCGACGGTTTCGCTACAGTACCGTGCTGCTGGATAATTTTCCAAGAATCAGGCTGCAAAAAATTTAAAAACTTGAACATCGAGTATCAATATTATGATGATGGTGTTTTAACGCGTGCGCAAATCACTGAAGATGATGAAGTTAGGGAGATTCACTTTAATGCATTGGGCGAGATGGTGTGACTCGACAAGGAAACAGCTTGCACGACCACACAGTCCCAAGCTCGAGGGACATGGTTGGCGGTTTTGTTTTTGAGGGTTACCTTATTCCCTGTACGCCAAACGATACCCTATGCCCGCCTCGGTGAGCAAGTAGCGCGGGTGAGTGGGATCTGCTTCGAGTTTCCGCCGCAATTGCCCCATGTAAATCCGTACATAGTGGGCATGCTCCACGTAGGCGGGTCCCCAAACATCCCGCAATAATTGTCGATGAGTCAACACCTTACCCGCATGACGGATCAACACGGTCAGCAGCCGGTATTCGATGGGGGTCAGATGAATTTCCTGTTCGCCGATATGCACACTGCGTCGGGATAAATCAACCTGTAAATCGCCGACGCTAAACAGCGTTTCGACGCTGTCTCCTGCAAGCCGTGTAGCATGCCGCAACGATACGCGAATGCGCGCCAGCAGTTCGCCTATGCTGAACGGCTTGGTCAAGTAATCGTCCGCTCCGGCATCCAGCGCGGCAATCTTGTTGCTTTCCTGACTCCTGGCCGACAGCACGATGATCGGCACGGCGGACCACTCGCGAACCTTGCGGATCACCGCTATGCCGTCCATGCCCGGCAAGCCCAGGTCGAGAATGACCAGCTCCGGTTTGCGGGTACCGACTTCTACCACGCCCCGTTCGCCGGTTCCGGCCTCAATCACCTGAAATCCCTGCACGCTCAGGCTGGTACGCAAAAACCGGCGGATTTGCGGGTCATCCTCGATAACCACAATGACGGGTTTAATGTTATTCATCTTGCAACTGCTCCGCTGCCAGTTGCGGCGGCGCTTCATCTAACGGCAGCAGAAAAAAGAATTGCGCCCCGCCGCCCTGCCGGTTAGCTGCACCGATAACGCCGCCATGCGCAATAATGATAGCCTTGCATATAGCCAAGCCCAGACCGACGCCGCTTTGCGTGCCCTCACGGTGTACCCGATAGAATTTATCGAACAGTTTTTCCTCTTCTCCCGGCGGTATGCCTGGGCCTCGATCGGCCACCGTCACTTTTAGGGTATGGGCGGATAGTTCGGCGATAATGTCGATGGGGCTGCCCGCCGACGTATATTTGCAGGCATTTTCCAGCAGGTTGACCAGCACCTGTTCGATCAGCACCGCATCGACGCGCACCAAACAGAGCCCATCCGGCAGTTTGGCATTGACGGCGCGCCCTTCAAGTTGCTTGCGCATCCGTGTCAACGTTCCACCGATTATTTCATCCAGCGGATACCATTGCCGGTTCAGCGACGCTTGCCCTGCATCCAGGCGAGCCATATCCAGAATATTATTGGCCAGATTCGACATGCGTAGCGCTTCGTCATAGATGGTCAGGCTCAGTTCTTGTCGATCCGAAGAGGCAAGCTGGGCATCCTCTTCCACCAAGGTGCTGGCTGCGCCGACGATCGATGCCAACGGCGTGCGTAAATCATGGGAAATGGCGCTGAGCAAAGAATTGCGCAGGGTTTCGGATTCCATGCGCAATTGCGCCTGCTGCGCCTCTTCGGAGAGACGCACCCGTTCAACGGTTTGGGCAATCTGGCTGATAAAGGTATCCAATAGCCGACGCTGTTCCGGCAGAAATACCCGGCGCAGATTGGCGGCGCGCAACACCAGCACACCGATCACGCCGCGAAAACCGGACATAGGAAAAAACACCGCGTTGGCTCCGGGCAAGGTATCGGTGCCTTGTCCTGCCATCTGTCCGTGGTCATAAACCCACTGCGCCACGCTGAGATCGCAATCGCGCAAGGATTCCGGCACGGGCGGGTCCAGCGGGTAGACGATCCGGCCGTCATCGGTGGGAAACAGCAAGACGCTGGCGCCGCCGAATTCCTCCTGAATATGACGCGCGGCGATTCTGGCCGTATCCGCCACAGTGCGACTGGCCGCCAGTTCTTCACTCAGCGCGTAAAGAACATTGGCGCGCCGTTCCCGATGCGAAGCAACCTTCGCCTGGGAACGCATATTGCTGGTCAGATGGCTGATAATCAACCCTACCACCAGCATAATGACGAACGTCACCAAATACTGCGCATCGGCAACCGCAAAGGTATGAACCGGATTGACAAACAGAAAATCGAACGCGGCAACGCTCAGTACCGAGGTCAGGATGGATGCCTCACGGCCGAAGCGGGCCGCCATAAAAACCACGCCCAGCAAATAAACCATGACCAGATTCGCCAATTCGAATTTCCCTGACATTATCCAGGCAAGCGAGCTGGTGCAAGCGGTCATACCCACCGCCCAGCCCCAATTTAACCAGCGCCGCTTGGCGCGCCCCCAGGGATAACTCGACCGCAGCCCTTTGGCCCCCGGCCTCTCTTTCGGCGTTTTTTGCTCCGAGGTGTCTTCGCCGCGCGGGCTGCCCAGTAAATAGACATTGATGTTATGGGCTTTGGTGATCAGGGTGTCCACGACCGAGCCCAGCAGCCAGCGCTTCCAACCCCGGCGACGGGGTTTGCCCAACACGATTTTGGTGACGTTGCGGTTTTTGGCAAATCCCAGGATTTCTCGGCTCATGTCCGGGCCTGACAAGGTCACCGTTTCGGCACCCAGCTGTTCGGCAAAACGCAGTACCCGCAATACCTCGTCGCGACGCTCGGCAGGCAGGCGTTGCAGCTCCGGCGTTTCCACGTAGGCTACGATCCAGTGCGCATGAAGGCTGGTAGCGAGTCGCTTGGCGGCGCGCACCAGCCGCTCGGCGATAGCATTGGGGCCTATGCAAACCAATATCCTGTCCCCAACCTGCCAAACATCGCGTATCGAGTGGTCGTCCCGGTAGTCCTGCATTTGCGCATCGACCCGGTCTGCGGTCAGGCGCAAGGATAATTCCCGCAACGCAATCAGATTGCCTTTGCGGAAGAAATTGCGCATCGCCCGCTCCGCCTGTTGCGGTACATAAACCTTGCCTTCCTTGAGCCGCAGCAATAATTCATCGGGCGGTAAATCAATCAATTCGACCTCGTCCGCCAGCTCGAATACCGTGTCCGGCACGGTTTCCCTAACCTGCACGCCGGTGACCTGACCGACATCGTCGTTGAGGCTTTCCAGATGCTGGACGTTCAGCGTGCTGTAAACATCAATCCCGGCATTCAGCAATTCCTCAACATCCTGCCAGCGCTTGGGATGACGGCAGCCGGGGGCATTGCTGTGCGCCAGCTCGTCCACCAAGACCAGGACCGGGCGGCGTTTCAGCGTGCCGTCCAGATCGAACTCGCGCAGCACCGTACCCCGATGTTTCACCAGCTTGGGCGGCAGCACATCCAGGCCTTGTAGTACCGCGACGGTTTCTTGCCGCTCGTGAGTTTCCACCAGCCCCACCACCACATCGACGCCTTCAGCCCGTTTGGCTTGAGCCGCCAACAGCATCGCGTAGGTTTTGCCAACGCCTGCTGCCGCGCCGAAAAAAACCTTGAGACGGCCGCGTCGTCGCTGGTTTTCCTCGCGTTCTACACGGGCAAGCAGGGCATCGGGGTCTGGGCGCGTGTCGTCCATTAGCGAGTCCGGGCTGGATTACCACTCGTTCCCACGCTAGAGCCTGGGAACGATACTAATCCATTATTCATAGCGCTGATCCAAAGCCAGATTTAATTTCAGCACATTAACACGAGGTTCACCCAATACTCCCCATTGCCGGGTTTCCGTGTAACGATCAACCAATTCACGCACGCTATCCGGCGACATCTGTCTGGCTAGTGCGACGCGGCTGATTTGATAGGCCGCCGCCGCAGGGCTGATATGCGGATCAAGCCCGCTGGCCGAGGCGGTCACCAAGTCCACGGGTAACGCTTCCGAATGGCTGGGGTCTGCATCGCGCAACGCTTTGATGCGCATCTGAACAGCGTCTATCAGTGCGGGGTTGGTAGGCCCTTGATTGGAGCCGCCGGAGGCGCCGCCGTTATAGGCAGCAGGCGAAGTCGCCGAAGGCCGTCCCCAAAAATACTCGGGGCGAGTAAACGCCTGACCGATTAATTCGGAACCGAGCGGCTGTTCTTTGCCGCCGAGCAAGCTGCCGTTTGCCTGGCTGGGGAACACGATTTGTGCGCTGAACGTGACTGCCAATGGATAGGCGATGCCGGTCAGCACGGTAAAAAACAATAGCATCAGTATTGCGGGTTTGATTTGCTTGGTCATTGATGACTCCTTTATTTAAAACGATAACGCAGTTAAGCCAAGATCGATCAATTTAATACCGACAAACGGCACGATAACACCGCCGCCGCCGTAAACCAGCAAGTTATTGCGCAGCAATGTCTCCGCGTTTTGCGGCCTATAAGTCACGCCTTTCAAGGCCAACGGAATCAAGGCGACGATAATCAAAGCATTAAAAATAACCGCCGAAAGTATCGCGTTGTCCGGGCTGCTAAGCCCCATGATATTCAGCGCGCCAAGTTGCGGATAAGTGCTGGCGAACGCGGCCGGGACAATGGCGAAATACTTGGCCAGGTCATTAGCCAGACTGAACGTGGTCAACGCGCCGCGCGTCATCAGCATCTGTTTGCCGGTTTCAACGATTTCGATCAGCTTGGTGGGATTGGAGTCGAGATCGACCATGTTACCGGCTTCCTTGGCCGCCTGGGTACCCGAATTCATCGCCACCGCCACATCGGCCTGAGCCAAGGCAGGGGCATCGTTGGTGCCGTCGCCGGTCATCGCCACCAGACGGCCTTCGGCCTGCTGTTCGCGGATCAGCTTGAGTTTGGCTTCGGGCGTCGCCTCGGCCAAAAAGTCGTCGACACCCGCTTCAGCCGCAATCGTCGCCGCCGTCAGGCGGTTATCGCCGGTAATCATGATCGTTTTGATACCCATATTCCGCAGCTCGACAAAACGTTCCTTAATACCGCCCTTGACCGTATCTTTCAGCTCGATAACCCCCAACACCTGCCCGCCGTCGGCAACCAGCAGCGGCGTGCTGCCGCGCCGCGCGACAATATCGGCGATTCGCACAGCTTCCTCGGGAAATTTTACTTGTTGAGCTTCCACAAAGCCGCGTATCGCATCCGCAGCGCCTTTACGAATCTGGCGCTCGCCGATATTGACGCCGCTCATCCGGGTTTGCGCGCTAAAAGCCACAAACGTCGCCCCCAGCTCGTGAATTTTGCGCTCCCTGATTGCAAATTTCTGCTTGGCAAGAATAATGATGCTGCGGCCTTCCGGCGTTTCGTCTGCCAGCGTCGCCAGTTGCGCGGCATCGGCCAATTCTTTTTCGGTGGTCTCGCCGATCGGTATAAAAGCCGAGGCTTGGCGGTTGCCCAGAGTAATCGTGCCGGTTTTGTCCAGCAGCAACACATCCACATCGCCTGCCGCTTCAATGGCCCGCCCCGAGGTGGCGATAACGTTTTTCTGCATCATCCTGCCTATGCCTGCAACCCCGATAGCGGACAGCAAACCGCCGATGGTGGTAGGAATCAGGCAGACCAGCAACGCCACCAGCACGGTGATCGACACCGGCGTACCGGCTTTGGCAGTTTCCACACTGTAGATAGAAAACGGCAGCAGGGTTACGGTGGTCAGCAGGAAAATCAGCGTCAAAGCCACCAGCAAAATGGTCAGCGCGATTTCATTAGGCGTTTTTTGCCTTGATGCGCTTTCCACCATCGCAATCATGCGATCCAGAAACGCTTCGCCGGGGTTGACCACGACCCGCGCCACCAGCCAGTCGGACAATACCCGCGTACCGCCCGTTACCGAACTGAAATCGCCGCCCGACTCGCGAATCACCGGCGCGCTTTCGCCGGTGATCGCGCTTTCGTCGACACTGGCCGCGCCTTCGATGACTTCGCCGTCGGCGGGAACAAAATCGCCCGCTTCAATCAGCACGATGTCGCCGCGCCGTAATGTTGTGCTGGCGACTTTGGCATAGTCTGTACTGTAACTCGGTTGATCCAGCTTCTTCGCCATGATGTCGCGCTTGGCGTTGCGCAATGACGCCGCTTGCGCCTTGCTGCGGCCTTCGGCGACACTTTCCGCGAAGTTGGCGAACAATACCGTAAACCAAAGCCAGAAGGTCACGCCAAACATGAAGCCGGTAGGTGCATTGTCCCCGGAAAGCAGCGCCCACAGCCATAGCCCGGTGGTCAGCAAACTGCCGATATAGACCACGAACATCACCGGGTTTTTCCATTGTTGCTGGGGAGCCAGTTTGCGTAACGCATCGCCCAACGCATTTATCAGAATTTCACTGCTGAGCAGTTGGTGTTTATGGTTTTTTTTGCTCATCGACTATTTACCTTATTGCTGAAATTTATATTCGCCACGAAGAACATGAAGTTTTAAATATTTTTCCACGAAAAGCACGAAAGACACGAAAAACCAGGCAGAACCGCATCTATCCTGCCTACGGCTGATTTGTTATAGACCGGAAAAGGTCATCCAAGCCTGTTCCAGGCGGGACGGGGTTTGTTTTTCGTGCTTTTCGTGTCTTTCGTGTCTTTCGTGGACAATTCTTTGAACTAGATTCATTGCCTTAGCATCTAACTTTTGGCGGCGCTCATGATTAAATGCTCGACCACCGGCCCTAACGCCAGAGCGGGTACGAAAGTCAACGCACCGACTAGAATCACTGTGCCGATAAGCAGCATCACGAACAGCGGCGTATGCGTAGGCAAGGTGCCGACGGTGGTCGGCACGGTCTTTTTTGCGGCCAATGAACCGGCAATAGCGAGCACCGGAATAATGATCCCATAGCGCCCGACCAGCATCGTGATGCCCAACGCCGTGTTATAAAACGGAGAATTGGCGCCAAGACCGGCAAAAGCGCTGCCGTTGTTGCCTGCGGCGGAGGAAAAGGCATAAAGAATTTCACTGAAGCCGTGCGCGCCGGGATTGGCAACCGCTGTTTTCCCCGCTTCCAGCATGACCGCCAATGCGGTTCCGCCCAGAATAAAAAAAGCCGGAATCAAAATAACGACAGCCGCCATTTTTACCTCAAAAGCCTCGATTTTTTTGCCGAGATACTCCGGGGTGCGGCCTATCATCAGGCCGGCAACAAATACCGCGATCAGCACAAAAACCAGCATGCCGTAAAGGCCGGAACCGACGCCGCCGAAAATGACTTCACCCAGCTGGATCAGCCACATCGGAATCATGCCGCCCAACGGGGTATAAGAATCGTGCATCGAATTGACCGAACCGTTGGATGCAGCAGTCGTCGCCGTCGCCCATAGTGCCGAATTGACGATGCCGAAGCGCGTTTCCTTGCCTTCCATGTTGCCGCCGGACTGGCCGACGCTAACGCCTTGCTCAACCCCAAGCGCTGCCAGCTCCGGGTTGCCGCCTTGCTCAAGGCCAACCGTGACGAATAACAGGCTGGCGAACACCAGCGTCATTGCCGACAAAATTGCCCAGCCCTGGCGCGGATAGCCGACCATCGTGCCGAAGGTATGGCACAGCGCCGCCGGGATCAGCAAGATAGCCAGCATTTCCAGAAAATTGGACAGCGGCGTCGGGTTTTCGAAAGGATGGGACGAATTGGCGTTAAAGAAACCGCCGCCGTTGGTGCCCAGTTGCTTGATCGCGATTTGCGAAGCGGCAGGCCCCAGTGCCAGGGTTTGCGTGGTATTTTCCGTTGCTGCGCCAGCCTGCTCAACCAACGGAACGGTTTGGTAAGGCTTGAAGGATTGCACCACGCCTTGCCCGACTAACGCCAACGCCAGCACCAACGACAGCGGCAGCAGGATATACAAAGTGCCGCGGGTCAGATCCGCCCAGAAATTGCCGATGCCGTCCGCATGGGTACGCTGAAAGCCGCGTACCATTGCAACCAAAACTGCCATGCCGGTGGCGGCCGAGACGAAGTTTTGCACGCTCAGCCCCAGCATCTGGGTCAAATAACTCATCGTCGTTTCGCCGCCGTAATTTTGCCAATTGGTGTTGGTGGCAAAACTGACCGCCGTGTTGAATGCCGAATCGGCACTGACATTGCCCAGCTGTTGAGGGTTCAGCGGCAAATGGGCTTGCAGCATTTGCAACGCAAATACCGCCAGTCCGCCGAACAGATTAAACCAGAGCAGGGTGGCTGCGTATTCTGTCCAGCGCATTTCCTGTTCCGGCTTAACGCCGCTCAAACGATAAAACCCTGCTTCCAATGGCCCCAAGATGCGCTTAAGAAGTAACGGGCGATTTTCATACACCGCCGCCATATAAACGCCCAAAGGCTTGGCCAACAGCAGCAGGGCGACAAAATATAAAGTGATTTGCGACAAGCCGTTTGCCGTCATCAGAATTTCTCCGGGTAAAATAACGCTACCAGCAGATAAACGAATAATGCGCATGCGAGCAAGCCGCTCAAGCCGTAGATAAAGGTCATGGTTACCTCTTTTTTGTGGATGTTCCGAGTGGCTAATGTATCGCGCTTGCTATAAAAAAACTGTAAAAATAGCTGTCGCTGAGATCATCGAAGCTATTGTTGTCCAGCGTTTACTTTTAGGGGTTCCTCATGCAGGGTGCGCCGTGCGCATACGCAGCGGTGCGCCAAATGTTGGAGTTCGCAGGCTTTAGAGTTATGTATAGCGATGAGCGCATCATGTGCGCATTTTGAACTTTATAGCCATCCGGCCCTTTTCAGGCGCAAATACAGCAGCAGACTGCACAATGCCACACCGCCGACCACCGCCGGATAGCTGTATTCCCAATCCAGCTCCGGCATGTGTCTGAAATTCATGCCGTACCAGCTGAATACCATGGTGGGTATCGCCAGGATCGCACCCCAACCGGCCAGCCGTTTGACGACTTCGTTCTGCCGCACCGTTTCAAAGGTCAGATGCACCTGCATCGCCGCTAACAACATCTCGCGCATGCCGTGAATCGCCTGATCGATGCGTTTGATGTGATCGGCGACATCGCGGAAATAAACATGCACATCCTTGGGAATGACTTCGTTATGAAAGCGCATCAGCTCGTTGCATATATCGATGACCGGATTAATGGCGCTTTCGAGCTGCAACAGCTCGCGTTTTAGTTCGTAAAGGCCTTCTATGGTGTGTCGACTGGGACGGTATTCAAATATCGCCGACTCCAGCACCTCGAACCGTTTCTGCAAGCCGTCGATAATCGGCACATAGTTATCGACGATAAAATCCATGATCGAATACAACGCGAATCCCGGCCCTTTGGTCAATTGTTGCGGCATGGCCTCGCAACGCTCCCTGACTTTACTGAGACTATGCGAAGCGCCGTGCCTGATTGTCACCAGAAAACGCGGTCCGAGGAAAATATGGGTTTCACCAAACTCGACCTGATCTTCCGCAAGATGGGCGGTATGCAACACCATGAACAGCGATTCACCGTATTCCTCGATTTTCGGACGCTGATGCGCCGCACAGGCATCTTCGATAGCCAAGTCATGCAGCCCGAATTCCTGCTGTATTTTGGCTAACAACTCGGCATTTGCCTCGCGTAAACCCAGCCAGACAAAGGTGTGTTCCCGTTTCAGCACTTCGCTGATGTCTTCGATGGTCACATCACCGATACTGACGCCGTTTTGATAGGCCACGCATTTCATGACCATATTGTTGTCAATTTGTCCAGTCATCTGCATGGCCGTAGTCTCGCCAATAGTTTCAGGCATTTTAAAAGAGGGTGCAGAAGCGGGTCTTGCTCCAGACGATTGACCTGAACCGGGTTTTTCATGCTTGTCCTTCATTGGGGGTGAACTCTTGCCGATCTTGATGACAACTGCTTCTCCAGCGCTGCCATGCGCTCGTGCAACCGGGCCAACTCAGCGAGAATCCGGTCTTTCCCGGTTTGAATGCGACCGGCCTCCTGTTCGATTTGCCGCACGTCCATCCCCAAAGCCTGCATATTCCTGCCGATCAAAGCCACGGCGGTGAACAATGAAAACAATACCAGTCCAAATAAAATCAGCCCCGCTGCCAGCAAACGGCCAAAAAAGGAGATCGGGACTACGTCGCCAAAGCCCACATGAGTCATCGTCACCCAGGCTGACCAAATGCCGTCGAAAGGCGATTTGATATTGGGATCGATCAGGAAAAGTATCAGTCCGACAGCCAAGGTCATCCAGGCCGCGAGCAATGCCAGATATTCCAGATGCTTGGATCTGAACAGATCGCCCCTGAGGCCGTTCCCCCATTGAATCGCATTATGACATTCCGCTAACCAATGCATATATTGTGTCCTCTTAAACTTAGTGTGCAATTGGTCAATTGTAATATCAAATCATCCGTTCAGCACCAGGTACGGACGGAATTCCCTAGACTGCCTGGGCCGTTTTCTGCTGTTCGCGACAGTCGGCACTCGAAATGGAGAAGATTTGGATTTGATGAGCCGGAGGGGTAATTAGACAGAATGTAGCGAACGACCCAAAACTGTCTACAGCACATCAAGAGAGCGGACCCAGAAAGAAATTCCCTTGATGAGAGACGGGGCGTTATATCGATAAGGCGAATGAGCGCTCTGGAAAAGCGCGACGACAGGTATAATGCGTCTTGTCGGCACAACTATTGAAGTGAACAAGAATCGTGATTACTAAATCATCTGGTGTGACAGAAACTGAGCGGATGCTTGCAGAATTCTGCGAGCGCTCCTTCCTTAAGCTCTGGAGCTATCCAAATCCGTTCAAAGATAGCAAAAACGGCCACGAGCTATGCGACCTGCTCGCGGTATTTGGTGATTATGTATTTATTTTCTTTGACCGCGAAAACCAGATTCCTGATGTATCTGACAAAGACCCTCAAAACCTTGAGATCGATGGAAGAAAAATGTAATTGGCCGCCAGGTAAAGACTGCGCACGGGGCTGAGCAATACATCAAGAGTGGGCGGCCCATCTTCCTTGATGCGAAGCGGACAAGGCCATTTCCACTCACAATCGATCCACAGAAAGCAATCATTCACAAGATCGTTGTCGCGCACGGGGCGAAGGAAGCCTGTGAAAGAGCCTCAGATCAAAATGTCTACGGCAGCCTTGCTATTACCTACTGCGAGACCGACGTCAATCAGGCGCAACCCTTTATCATCGAGATCGACAGGCGAAGCCCCGTTCATATTTTTGACAGTCATAACTTTTCGATTATTTTGGGCGAACTCGACACGGTCAGCGACTTCTCGAACTATCTCGATGAAAAGCTGCGCGCTGTCGCCAAGTTTGATTCATTGCTCTATTGTGGTGAGGAGGACTTGCTCGGACACTATCTTCTCAACTATGACGAGGAGACTAAACGACACATCATTGGCACGAATCGTGATGACGTGAATAGCGTGATGCTCGGCGAAGGCGAGTGGAACGATTTCATCAAGACAGACCTCTACAAGAACACCAAAAATGAAGACCGGATTTCTTACTTTTGGGACGAGTTGATTCAGCGGACTTGCCAAAATGCTTTGAACGGGACTCTTGGAGGAAACTCGGATATCCTGTGCGGACAGAGCGCCATCTTTGAAATGGTGAAGGAGCCGCGCTTCGTTCGTCGTGCGCTTGCTGACAGGATTAGGCGTACGATCATGAACTTTCCTGACCACCCCGGTCAGATTACCCGCCAAGTGACCTTCTTGCCGTCTTATCTTCCAGATGTTGGCTATGTGTTCTTCCAACTCAGGGTGCCAGAAGCTTACCGCAAGCAACCTGACTACCTCGACAAGCGGCGAACGCTGCTAGAGATCGCATGTGGTGCGGCAAAGAACAAGTTTCCGCAGCTGACTAAGGTCATTGGCATCGGGATGGATGCACCCAAGTTCGCAGGTGACACAAATTCAGAGGACTTTATCCTCCTGCCTTGCGAGACCTGGCCGGATGACATGTGTACGTACTACGAAGAGCAGAATCGAGAGTGGAAATTCTTCGGAACCCCTCAGCTTGAGCAATACAACGAGCACGTAACACAGTTCGTTCCGCCATCATCATCTGCCGCCGCTACGAGCGCCGTCCAGCCGAGCTACAAAGTGGGACGCAATGAGCCGTGCCCATGTGGTTCAGGAAGGAAGTATAAGAAGTGCCATGGTGCGTGATCTCGTGATTGAAGTGTTCTTAGTGGCTGCGATCATCGTCAGAGCCTCGTGATGCATAGAGAGGAACGAAGCCAAGCCCAGAGCTTACGCCGCGCAGGTTTTAAGCCCGATTAGACAGAACGTATTTAACGTGTTTTTCGGTATGGGTCTTAATACGGCCAGACTGGGTAACATAGCCATCTTTTGACCCTGATTTATGACACGGCCAACCGGTTGAAATCACCAGTGTGGTCTGACGTGCCAAAAATCTTGATTTATGGCACAAGTTGCAATGAGTAGTAAGGCGGAACTGACCGCCCTATTTATTAGACAGGCTGTCTATGTCTAATGACGCTCGAACGTCCGACAAATATGCCTCTTCGAATTCACTTATGGTAGGTGTAAGTATTCTTGCATATAATGTTCAATTGAATATTCGATTGACAAAAAATTGGTAATTATGAAAACAGATGATCCTTTCAATAAGCAATTTAAAATTCTGGCAAATAAGTATAAGAATATGCCACATCTAATTTCAGACGAAATGCTGGAGTCATGCTGTGTTATAAACGATGCGCTTGACGTTGCATGGGCGACTGCTCAATCCGTATTTGAAGACCAAGCTAAACCAGATCATGCCTTAAAAATTCTTGAGATTTTCTTTGATCATGCGGAGCGTATTAAAACAGAACGTCAGAAATATATTGAGACGGGTGACTAGACCTAACTTATCGAAATGCCTTATATTTATGGGCACCAGAAGCTTAAACGCTTGAATTAACCGGTTAGCACGGAATTATTGCGCCAGTCTATATTGAATGATTTGTTAGACAAAACTGTTAGATTTTCAATTCATTGATTTTATTAGATTTCTTAATTGTCTAAAAAACCTTCTTTTTTTAAACGGCTTTAACTATGTTCTACTATATTCACCGCCATAAAGCAGCCTGTCGCGACCGGCAGAAATTGGCCGGTTTTGGCCTTTCACTCCCCGTTCCAAATTCACCTAATTCTCAGCTGTATACTCAACCAAAATAAAGCAAAAAGATAACCTAGCGCGGCGCGGAAAGCTGGAAAATGAAACTGTAATATAACCGCGCTCCGCATTGACCTCATTACAGTGCCGTATGCGTAATGGCAAGACCGGAGCCCATATTCCTCGAAGCACTTGGATTCTGGGTCCGAATAGTGTTTGGCGTGTTAAAAAGTTTGGTTTATCCTTCAATTCTCCGAAGGCGGATGACGGCACGCGGAAAGCCTGGCAAAAACGGCTTGTTGGCTATGCGCCCATCTGACCCGATTGGCACGGCTTGGGCAACACTCATGCGGCACCGCTTTCTTGTTGGAGAATGGTCATGTACATTGAGATTTCAACGGCGAGGTCACAGAAGCGAAAATCATATCCCTACATGAATCGTCCCGTTATTGCCGGCCTTTCAGCCCTTCGCCGGTTTGCACAGGTGATGATCATTTTTTCTATCGAGGCTTGCGCTATGGCCCATACGAATAACCCGGCATCCGATCTGGAAGACAGTGTCTGCGGTATCGTGCGTGAACCGTTGGCTTTCTGGCAATTCCGGCTGGCCGCCGGAGCGCCCGATGCAAGCCGCATCCGGTCGATACGAAACATAGAACGGCTGTCGTTTACCACCCGCGATGGCCGCGAACTGGGCGGCTATAAGCTTCGCGCCGACCATCCCCAAGGTTATCTGCTGGTGGCTCAGGGAAATGCCATGCTGGCCGACCAGATCATGGGTGTGCTGACTTTCTTCCGGGATTATGGGCTCGATGTCTACGTGTACGACTACCGCGGCTACGGACTTTCCGGGGGCAAGAGCCGGCTCAAGGCCATCGTGTCCGATTATCGGGAGATCGTCGCCGCCCTTAATGCCCAAGGCTATGGCCGACGCTATCTCTACGGCATGTCCATGGGCGGCGTTATCCTGGCCAATGCCATCGGCCCAAGCGAGGACTATGATGCGCTGGTATTAGACTCGCCCCCTAGCCGGGTTTCCGGTCTGGGCTGTCCCGAAGACTACGACCCGGTGCGCAACCTGCCGCAAGACGGCGCCAGGCTCATGCTCATCATCGGCTTGAAAGATCGGGTAGTGCCGCCGGGAGACATCGAGGAGCTGTCCCAGATCCTGGAACAGCGGGGCGGTCGGGTGCTGAAATCTCCCGAGTTCGCCCATCCGTTGATGGACCTCGACCCGGCAATCCGCCGCCGGCGCTTACAATCTGTCGCGGATTTTCTGGCGCGATGAACCCGTTCGCGGTGCTTCTGATTTGCTTGTTGCTATGCTCCGCCTGTACGGGGCCATCGAAAGCTCTTTCTTTTTCCGCTGGGGATGAGTCTCTTGCCTCGATCTATTTGATCAACCACGGCAAGCACGCCGGCTTGGTCGTCAGGAGGGCGGACATCCCCCCGGGAATCTGGCCGGAAAGCAGGGATTTCCCCGATGCCGACTACCTGGAACTGGGCTGGGGTGACTGGGATTATTATCAGACGGATGATCCCGGTCTTTGGCTGACTCTGAAAGCCGCCTTCTGGTCTACTGCCAGCGTGCTTCACGTGGTCGGCGTCAAAGGTTCCGTCGCAGACCGGTTTGCCGGCTATGAAGTCATCCGGCTTGAGCTCGCCCCAGGCGGCTTCGCCAAGCTTGTGGATTACATCCACCAAAGCTTTGCCAGAAACGGAGAGACGAAAGCGAGGCCGATCGGACCGGGGTACGGCCTGGGCAGCCGTTTTTATCCCGCTCGAGGAAAATTTCACCTTTACAACACCTGCAATGGCTGGGTGGCGCGCGCTCTGGAGGCGGCTGGCTATCCGATGGGCGTTTTCCGCCCGGTCACGGCGGATCAGTTGATGGCGAAGGCTCGCCAATTCGCCGCGCAATAATAAGCGTCGGGTTCAAAAATACAACCGTTGGGTAGTCGATGCAATCGCTCCAAACCACCGACTCCGACAGATTGAAAAAGTGGTCACTACCATGTCAGACACTGACCGACAGAATTCGACTCATTATAAACAGTCAAATTTGTTTAAAAAAGGATAACATTTAAAGGGTTAGTCGATCTGAACATTAAAGAGAACGTGCCGAAAAGTCTACTGTTTACAGTCATTAAGAGTGACCTGAACCGGGTTTTTCATGCTTGTCCTTCATTGGGGGCGAACTCTTCGATCTTGATGACAACTGCTTCTCCAGCGCCGCCATGCGCTCGTGCAACCGGGCCAACTCAGCGAGAATCCGGTCTTCCCCGGTTTGAATGCGACCGGCCTCCTGTTCGATTTGCCGCACGTCCATCCCCAAAGCCTGCATATTCCTGCCGATCAAAGCCACCGAAACCACGGCGGTGAACAATGAAAACAATACCAGTCCAAATAAAATCAGCCCCGCTGCCAGCAAACGGCCAAAAAAGGAGATCGGGACTACGTCGTCAAAGCCCACATGAGTCACCGTCACCCAGGCAGACCAAATGCCGTCGAAGGGCGATTTGATATTGGGATCGATCAGGAAAAGTATCAGTCCGACAGCCAAGGTCACCATGACCGCGAGCAATACCAGATATTCCAGATGCTTGGATCTGAACAGATCGCCCCTGAGACCGTTCCCCCATTGAATCGCATTATGACATTCCGCTAACCAATGCATATGTTGTGTCCTCTTAAACTTAGTGTGCAATTGGTCAATTGTAATATCAAATCATCCGTTCAGCACCAGGTACGGACGGGATTCCCTAGACTGCCCGGGCCGATCTCTGGAAACCCATCAGAATGCATCGATGATTCTCCCTGTTGCCACGTCGCACCGCATAACCACACCAAGCCGTCACGAGGAGCATTTGATCTCCTCCAGGAATTGGGCTACCCAGCGTTCGACGCGCGGTAGGCAGCTATTCAGCGAGATTTGCTTTTCCGGGATAGCGAAGAAGTCGGGTTCATGGAGGTAGGGATTTGTGATTCTGCCGACATCGACGGCATCATGGCTGAGATCGACGATTCGCCCGCCGATGATATTGTATTGATGTTCATAGTGGCCGCAGATCGAGCCGCCGAAGACCTGATTCATGAACAGGCTTCCATACTTGCATGATCCGGAAAGATCGGTTGGCGGGAGCGCATGCCGCTCGGCGGCCTGTTCGCACCATTTGCGAAACACAAAAACCTTGGCTTGTGCGAAACGTTCGTAGGAATAGGCAAGTTGTGCCTTCCGGTCTACAGTCCAATCGGTCATTTTAAGGGCCTAAGCGAATTACATATCGGCCCTCGGATGGATTGGAGGGAAGGAGTAAAGCGGGTGAGCAGGCTTTTTGCCTCCCTACTACCTGCTTTCCAGTATCAGTGTGGCTTAACAAACCTCATCATGAGTAAATCTGACCCGTTCTTCAGCTGAACGCCCCAAGGCTTTAGCAAACCACGGCGGCGGCGCATCAAACACTTTCTGGAATTCGGTTAACTGGTCTAGCGCTTCGGTGACATCCGGAATCTTGATCGGATAAATATCGGCGCGTATCACTTTGGCTGCCGCCGGGCCGCCGATGGATTGCACGAACATGACATGACAGTCTTTAATCAAATTGGCGCGAAACAGGTTTCTGTCATCGCTGCTGTCGGCTTCAATGGTTGAGCGTATGTCAACCAGCCGGTAATCGTGCTGCGACAGCTGATAAACCAGAAAACGAATGCAGGAACCGAAATGCCCGTTAATCAACGCGCCGCTGTTCGAACCGATGGCGACACGGATAGAGTCCGGCATATCGTCGTCTCTATAAGGTAATATTTCCGGCAGGTCCTCATCTTCCGCCTCGTCTCCCCACAGGTAACGCACCGCCAGTTTGATATTGGCAAGACCGATGCCGATGTCCTCGCCGTCTTCTTCGCCGTCCAGGCTGCCTAAGCCGGTTTTAAGATTGGTGACGGTGACGGATTTTAATTTTTCATCATCCAGGGGTGAGCCGACTCGCTCATGTAATATTTCCAGCAATCTGGATATGTCTATACCGGGCAGGATGCGCGATGCCAAGGCAATGCGTAAGGCCAGTTCACGGGGCAATGCTTCCATTTTAATCTCCTGATTTAACAAGTTTGGATAATAATTTGAGTGTTTTTCGGGTGGAGGCTAAATCCAGCGCAGTGAAATCGTCGTGCGTTTTAAGGTCTGGATCGGCGCCGGCCGCCAACAGCTGTTCAGTAACCTTTTCCCTTCCGCTGGATGCCGCAAAAATCAAGGCAGTGGCGCCGGAGGCGGAATTTTGATGATCAATATCGACTCCAGCATGAAGCAATGCATCGATACAGTCTCCGCTGTCGGCATAACAAGCCGCCCACAAGGCGTTATTGCCGTATTGATCGATAACGTCCGGCGCTGCATGCTGTTCGAGCAAAAAGCGGACTACATCGCTACGACCTTGCTGACTTGCCAAGATCAAAGGGTCAATGTCGGCACTGTTCTTTAAAACCGGTCGGGCGACAGAGAAATAGTTATTTTGTAACCAATCCCGTATTTCAGGCTTCATTAACGGTTTCCTGATGTTGATCTTTCCAGCAGGAATAACCGCCTTCCAGGCTATAAACATCCTTAAAGCCGAAATCGCTGAAAAATTCGGCCAAATGCTCGCTGGCATGACCGTAATAACAATAAATCAACAGGCTGCGCTGCTTATCGCCGCGCTTAACCAATGAATCCTTTAAGCCTTCATGAACGTGCAGCGCGTCTTCCAGATGTCCGACCCTGTAATCTTTCATGTCCCTACAGTCCAGGATCATAGGTTTGGACTCTTTAATAAATTTTGCGGAATCGGCAATGGAGATTGTTTTATATTTCATGGCAGTGTTAATGACCTTTGAAGGTCATTCCTCCAGAGGATGCAAAGGTTGTAGTAAAACTAACAATAAAACAGATTTTGTTGCTATTAAATGTCGTTAGCGGCTCTATTTCTTGGCTTTAAGGGCTATATGGATGCCATATAAATGCTATATAAACTACTTAGCAAATTATTTGCCATAATCTTGAATAGCGCGTGTTTTCTGAGGTTGTTGGCAAGATATTTCAGGCAAAAAAAAGCGTCCTAGTCGAGAAAATAGGACGCCGAAGGCCAGGAGAGAGCACTATAAAAAGGTATGTATATAAGATATTAAGCATTAATAATGCCAACAATTAATATCTTATGATTCAATTACTTATTTTTTTTATTGTTTTGATGTTCAACATTTGCACCAAAGACAGGCATTGATGCGTTTTGAATGTCCTAACTTAGGGCGTTTTCTGCGGATTTTTCCAGATCCATGCCCCGGAATATTGAGCAACGCTTGAATACGTCCATTCACTCTCGGCAATAGCCCTTGCATTGCTCTACTGTCTACATCCATGTAGGTATCTAGTTGGAGAGGAGATTTAAAAAATCAACAATGATATAAACAGGAGAGGAAATCTTAAATTGCGCCTACTGCCGCGTCTTTAATCACTTCGATAGTGTTGTCTTCGGCTTCGGCAAATGAAACGAGCGGCGTTTTCGGGTTATACGATTTGGCTGCCGCATAAGCGATGGCGACCTTATCTTCAGCGGATTGACCTTTCAGCTCGCTTTTTTCAATATACAATTCTTCGAGCAATTCATTCCATACCAGGCCTTGCTTGAAAGGCATTAATTTATAGGTAACGCCTTCCAGTTCAACCTGCAAGCCTTTACCGATATTTTCCACATAGATTAAAGCGATGCAGTCTTCGGCAAGATCGGCCTTATATTTTTCGACAAGAACGGGCAGCAAATCGAGCGTAGGCAACAGGCCGTTGATGAATTTGATCTTGTCGTTTTCAACGATCAAGGCGGAATGAATCAACAGCGCTTCAGGCGGTCTGCGGTCGGTTGTTGAACCTTCGCGCAGAGATCCCTCTTTTAAAACCAGGTCGCCGCGATAAGCGTAAACACCCGCAGTGCCGGTTTGACCGTTGACCAAAGTGACAGTTAATAAGCCTTTATCTTGATAGGTTTCTATTAGCATTGTTTTTTCTCCGGATAATAAAATAAATAGTGCGAGTGCAGGTTATTAGGGTAATAATTTTAGATATAGCAGAGTTTATGCCATGTTGATATATTGCTTTGTTTTTCTTTTAAAACAGTTGGATGGGCGTGTTTTAGCCGTTTGATAGGGGTGGTTATTGATATTTAATTCAACAACGCTAGTGATTTTGTGGGTAATTGTCGCAAACCTTACATTTCAGTAAGGGAAGCGGTAATTATAAACATACCGCTTTAGGCTGAATGGTTATATCCCACCAGTTTAAGGTAGATGAACGTTGCAGTCTTTGTTATAAGGCTTGTTGCCAGCTTTGGCATTGACGTCCATGGCGTCTGGATCCCGGCAATCCTTGCCGGGATGACGATGTCTCGTAGGGACTTGTGTATAACGATGAGCGCGCTGCGTGGGAACGAGATAAACTCCCCAAACAAAACTGCCAGGTCTTGGATTGTGTATTCCTCCAAAATAAAAACTTGATCGCACACACAAAGCCCCTTTGCTCCTTTATTTACTTCCAAAACCAGCAAACTATTATTTTAGGCTGAGTAGTTAGCACCTATAATGTAATCATTCTCTCAGTGTCGTGTAGTAAATCGACTACAGTTCAAACAATTTGGAAATTTGCGATGCAAATATGAGCAATCACAACAAAATACGCACGTTTCAGTCGAGCGCTACCGATGCGAAACTGGCGGTACAGGAGTTTCATGCGGAGGTGGCGCAGCAGGACATGGCGTTGGTGATTTTCTTCTGCTCCAGCGAATACGACCTTGACGTGCTGGCTGCCGAAATGCGCCATTTATTTGCCGGGGTTCAAGTCGTCGGCTGCACCACGGCAGGGGAAATCGGGCCGGCCGGTTATTGCCAGCATAGCCTGTCCGGCGTTAGTTTTTCTGAAGCAAGTTGCGTCGCTGTCAGCGGACTGCTGGATCAATTAAGCGAGTTCGATATCACCAGAGGCCATGACTTTGCCCAAAACCTGTTACAGCAGCTTGAGAGTAAAGCCCCGAACCCAAGCCCGGATCATAGCTTCGCACTGCTGCTGATTGACGGCATGTCCGGGCGCGAAGAACGCGTGGCGCATGCGTTGCAGTCTGCATTGGGCAAGATCACGCTGTTCGGCGGATCGGCGGGTGACGACCAAAAATTCGCCAAAACTTATGTTTACAGCAATGGCTGTTTCCATACCGATAGCGCGCTAATGGTTCTGGTCAACACTTCCCTGCCCTTCAAAATGTTCAAAACCCATCATTTTGCTTCGACTGACGAACGATTCGTCGTTGCGGAAGCCGATCCCGCCAAGCGTATCGTCAAGGAGATCAATGGACTACCCGCTGCCACAGAGTACGCCCGACTGGTGGGTGTTGATATTGGCGAATTCAATGCAAAAGATTTTGCCTTTCCCTCCGTCATAGTAAAAATTGGCGGAACCGATTATGTGCGCTCTATCCAGAAAGCCAATACAGACGGCAGCCTGAGTTTCTATTGCGCCATTGAAACAGGCTTGGTGCTCAGGGTGGCGCATGGCGTGAATTTAGTGGATAACTTGGAGCAGACTTTCGATGCAATTCGGACAAAAATCGGCCCAACGCAACTGGTCTTGGGTTGCGACTGCATTTTACGCAATCTGGAAGTTTCCAAAAACGGGTTGAAAGACCGTGTCATGGAGATTTTTCGGCGCAACAACACCATCGGTTTCAGCAGCTACGGCGAACAATTCCGCGGCATACACAACAATCAGACCTTCACCGGCTGTGCCTTTGGCAGCGCTTCCGGGATAGAGGCCGAGACGCACGATGGCTGATCAAGCGGCTATGAACGAGCAGGAATTGCATGCCGAGATCGCGCGATTAAACAAGGTCGTTCAGGCATTGATAGTTCGTGCCGAAAGCAGCGCGAACATCGGTACGTCTGACTTCAATCTGTTTCAGTCAGCAATTACGCTTGAAGATATGGTACGCCGCCGCACCGATGAACTGGAAGCGGCATTGCGGGAAAACGAGAAAATTACCCGTGCCTTGAGTGAAAGCGAAAACCACAACCGCTTGCTGGTCGAGAATTCTCCGATGTGCATCCACGAGATAGACATAAGCGGCCGGATAGTTTCCATGAACAGAGCTGGGCTGAGCATGTTGGGCCTAAAAGAACAATGCGAGGTGCAAGATTATTTATATCTGGATTCAGTCAACGCTGCCGACCGGGAACGCATAGATACATTACTTGTCCAGGCTTATGCCGGGGAAAGCAGTCACTTCGAGTTTAAGGCCAGCGGTCCGCTCGGGCAGATTTATAAGTCGTGTTTTGTTCCGATCAAAAACAAGAATGGCGGCGTTGAAAAATTGATGGGCATTACCGAGGACATCACCGAACGCAAGCGTCTGGAACAACAACTGGTGGAGCGCGAAGAGTTGTTCCGCGCCATTTTCGAACAGGCGCCCAGCGCTATCGAATTGATAGACCCGGAGACATTGCGCTTTGTTGAGGTCAATCCTGCCGCATGTCGCACTTTGGGTTATACGCATGAAGAATATCTCCGGCTGCGGCTGGTCGACACTCAGGCTGACTTGAATGAAGAGGAGCTGGTTGCAGCGGTGCGGCAGGTGGGGAAATCGGGCGGGATGTCTTTTGAGAACCGGCACTGTTGCAAGAACGGCGACATTCTGGATGTCGAGATCAGCACCCGTATGCTGGATATCTCCGGCAAACATCTGCTGGTTGGCCTCTGGCGCGACATCACCGAGCATAAGCGGGCGCAGGAGGAAATAAAACTCAAGAATACGATCCTGCAGACCCAGCAGGAGGTTTCGCCCGATGCCATATTGGTGGTTGATGAAAACGCGCAAATCGTCTCCTACAATCAACAATTCATCGACCTATGGCGGCTCTCCCCGCAGCTGGTCAGCGAGCAGCTGGATGCCCCCGTACTTCAAACAGTGGTTGATCAAGTCGCCGAACCGGACGTATTTCTCGCCCGCGTCCAATATCTATACGAGCACCGGGACGACAAGAGCCGCGAAGAAATACAGCTAAAAGATGGCAGAATAATCGATCGGTATTCTGCTGCTGCCACCGGAGCGGACGGCCAGTACTACGGACGTGTCTGGTATTTTCGCAACATTACCGAACGCAAACGCGCCGAGGAAGACCTTCGCATCATTGCCGGTGTGTTCGACAACAGCCAGGAAGGCATCGTGATTACCGATGCGAACAATGTTTTCTTGAATGTTAACCCTGCATTCACCCAGATTACAGGCTACGCTCGCGAGGAGGTGATCGGAAAAAATCCCAAGATGCTGAGTTCGGGGCGACAGGACAAGACGTTTTATGCCGCGATGTGGGAAACGCTGAAGCAGAAAAGGGCTTGGCGCGGCGAGATTTGGAACCGGCGAAAGTCCGGCGAGATTTTTGCGGAGCTACTCTCGATTGCAGCCATCTGCGACGATGAGGGTAGGGTGCGACGCTATGTCGGGGTGTTTTCCGACATCAGCTACCTCAAAACACATGAGGCCGAGCTGAGCCAAGTTGCCTATTACGATGCGCTCACCGGCATTCCTAACCGGCGCTTGCTGGCCGACTGTATGGTTCAGGCCATCGCGCGGGCGCAACGTAGCTGCAGGATGTTGTTCGTCTGCTACTTGGACCTCGACGGCTTCAAGCAGGTCAACGACCGGTATGGGCACGAGGCCGGAGACCAACTGCTGGTGGAAGTCACCCGCCGCCTGCAAGAAGTGTTGCGCGCGGGCGACACCGTGGCACGTCTGGGCGGAGATGAATTCGTTGTATTGTTTAATGATCTTGCCGGTGAGCGGGAGTGCCGGCAAATTCTCGACCGCATTCTGGAAATTATCGCTCTGCCGATAGTCATCGGCAGTCATCAGGTTGCGGTGTCGGCCAGCATTGGCGTATCTTTTCATACTTCTGCCAACGAGGATGGCGATACGCTATTGCGCCAAGCCGATCAGGCCATGTATGTCGTCAAGCAGACCGGGAAAAGCCGCTATCATTTATACGACGCGAAACATGACTAGATTTAAACTTTGAGAAACCACGACTTGCGCTTTTTGATCGCCCTCACCCCAGCCCTCACATAAGAGGTAATTGCCATCCATTTTCGAACAACAAAAGTTACCCGTATTTCAAAGTAAGATGGGATTAAAATGCTAGCCCTTGAAACTAGGTTATTAATCAGCGTCATCTATTTCCCAAAATAATAAGGATATTCCCGCCCATGGTCGACAAGAAAAGTCTCTCCGAACGCGACATCTGCACCAAGTATATTACTCCGGCCATCACTGCCGCAGGGTGGGATCTGCATATCCAGATTCGTGAGGAAGTGAGCTTCACCAAAGGGCGAATCATCGTGCGCGGTAAGCTGCATACCCGTGGTGAACAAAAGCGCGCTGACTACATCCTTTATTACAAATCCAATATCCCGCTGGCAGTGATCGAGGCCAAGACCAACAGCCATAGCGTTGGCTCAGGTATGCAGCAAGCACTAAACTATGCCGAAACCCTGTGTGTGCCGTTTGTATTCAGTTCCAATGGTGATGCTTTTTTGCTGCATGATCGCACCGGCTTGGCCGACAAAACTGAACAGGAACTGTCTCTGGACTCCTTTCCATCCCCCGCAGAACTTTGGCAGCGATATTGTCAGTGGAAGAGACTGGAAACGCCAGAAGCTCGACATGCGGTAGAAATGCCGTATTACGATGACGGCACCGGCCGTTCCCCGCGTTACTACCAAGCCATTGCCATCAACAACACGGTGGAGGCCATCGCAAAAGCTCAGCAGCGCATCTTGCTGGTTATGGCGACCGGCACCGGCAAAACCTACACCGCATTCCAGATTATCTGGCGGCTTTGGAAATCAGGCACCAAGAAACGCATTCTGTTTCTGGCTGATCGCAATATTCTGGTCGATCAAACCAAGAATAACGACTTTAAACCCTTGGGCGCGGCGATGACCAAGATCAGCAAGCGTCAGATCGACAAGAGTTATGAAATATACCTGTCCTTGTATCAGGCGGTCACCGGCAGCGAAGAAGAGCAAAACGTCTACAAGCAGTTCTCGCCGGATTTTTTCGACCTGATTGTGATCGACGAATGCCATCGCGGCAGCGCAGCGGAAGATTCCGCATGGCGCGAGATTCTGGCCTATTTTTCTTCTGCAACCCATGTAGGCTTAACTGCTACGCCCAAGGAAACCAAGGACGTTTCCAGTATTTATTACTTTGGCGGACCGGTCTATACCTACACGCTTAAACAAGGCATTGAGGACGGTTTTCTTGCACCGTATAAAGTGGTACGCATCGACATCGACAGAGATGTGCAAGGCTGGCGGCCCAGTAAAGGTCAGACCGACAAAAAAGGCCAGTTGGTTGAAGACCGTGTTTACAACCAGATTGATATGGATCGCACGCTGGCGCTGGAAAAACGCACCGAACTGGTTGCCAAAAAGATCACCGAGTTTCTGGTAGCGACAGATCCTTATGCCAAGACCATCGTATTCTGCGATGACATCGATCATGCCGAGCGCATGCGTCAATCCTTGGTCAACCTAAACCCCGAGCGGGTCAAGGAAAACCGTAAATACGTGATGCGCATTACCGGTGATGAACTCGAAGGCAAAGCCGAGCTGGATAACTTCATCAACCCTGAAGAGCGTTATCCGGTCATCGCCACCACCTCCAAACTGATGACCACCGGTGTCGATGCGCAAACCTGCAAGCTGGTGGTCCTGGATCAGCACATCAAGTCGATGACCGAATTTAAGCAAATCATCGGGCGCGGCACGCGCATCAACGAGGATTACGACAAATTCTGGTTCACCATCATGGATTTCAAGAAGGCAACCGAGCTGTTTGCCGATAAGGACTTTGATGGCGAACCCGTGATGATTTATGTGCCGGAAGCTGAAGAGTCGCCCGTGCCGCCCGACAATGAGTCCGGAATCATTCCAGATGATGAAAACGGCGAGAACCTTCCCCCCTTTGAAAAAGGGGGGATCGAGGGGGAATTTTCCAAACGCATGAAATACATACTCGGCGATGTGACCGTGTATGTCATTGCCGAGCGCGTCCAGTATTACGGGCCGGAAGGCAAGCTGATTACCGAATCACTGAAGGATTACACCCGTCAAACGGTGCGCAAGGATTATGCATCACTGGATGACTTCCTGCGCCGTTGGAGCAAAGCCGAGCGCAAGGCCGCCATTCTGCAAGAATTACAAGAGCATGGCTTGTTACTGGAGCCCCTGGCCGACGAAGTGGGTAAAGATTTTGATGCGTTTGATCTGATCTGCCACGTCGCCTTTGACCAACCGCCGCTAACCCGCCGCGAGCGTGCCGACCAGGTCAAAAAGCGCAACTACTTTGCCAAATACGGCGAACAGGCGCGCCAAGTGCTGGAAACCCTGTTGGAAAAATACGCCGACACCGGCATAGAAAACATCGAAGACATCAAAATCCTCACGCTGGACCCGTTCAAAAACATGGGCACGGCCAGCGAACTGGTGTCGGCCTTTGGCGGCAAACCCGCCTACCTGGCCGCGCTGTATGAGTTGGAAGAAAACCTTTACGCATAAATCCCCCCTGCCCCCCTTTTCCTAAGGGGGAATAAACGCTTACCGATAAATAATCAAACCAATATAATCAAACCAATGAGCATTTCCTCCACGATCAAATCCATCCAGGACATCATGCGCAAAGACGTGGGTGTCGATGGCGACGCCCAACGCTTGAGCCAGCTGGTCTGGATGCTATTTTTAAAAATCTTTGATGACCGCGAGAGCGAATGGGAGATCCTGCAGGACAATTACCAATCGCCGTTGCCGGAGCAATACCGCTGGCGCAACTGGGCGGCCAATGCCGAAGGCATGACCGGGGATGCTTTAAAACAGTTTCTCGACAACGATATGTTCCCCGCTTTGCAGCAACTGGAAGCCAAAGGCCGCGACCAGCGCGCCTATGTAATTCGCTCGGTGTTCGAGGATGCCTACAACTACATGAAATCCGGCCAGTTGATCAGACAGGTCATCAACAAGATTCAGGAAGGCGTCGATTTCAACAAGGCGCAAGAGCGTCATTTGTTCGGCGATATGTACGAGCAACTGCTGCGCGATTTGCAGTCAGCAGGCAATGCGGGCGAATTTTACACGCCGCGGGCCGTGACCGAATTCATGGTGCGCATGGTCAACCCGCGCCTCGCCGAAAAAGTGCTGGACCCGGCCTGCGGCACCGGCGGCTTCCTGTCCTGCTCGATAGAACATATCCGCAAACAGGATGTAAAAACCGTAGACGATGAAGCGCGGTTGCAGGCGAGCATTTTCGGCATAGAGAAAAAGCCGATGCCGCATTTGCTCTGCACCACCAACATGATCCTGCACGGCATCGATGTGCCCAGCAATATCCGCCACGACAACACGCTGGCGCGCCCGCTGATCAGCTGGGGGCCGAAAGAACGCGTCGATGTGGTCGTCACTAACCCGCCGTTCGGCGGCATGGAAGAAGACGGCATAGAAACCAACTTTCCGGCTGCTTTCCGCACCCGAGAAACCGCCGACCTGTTTCTGGTGCTGATCATGCAACTGCTCAAAGCCGGAGGCCGCGGCGCACTGGTTTTGCCGGACGGTTTCCTGTTCGGCGAAGGCATCAAAACCCGCATCAAGGAAAAGCTGCTGGAAGACTGTAACCTGCACACCATCGTGCGCCTGCCCAATGGCGTATTTGCTCCTTACACCGGCATCAAAACCAACCTGCTGTTTTTCAGCAAAGGCACGCCGACCCAAAACATCTGGTTTTACGAGCACCCGTACCCGCCCGGCGTAAAAAACTACAACAAAACCAAGCCGATGAAGATTGCAGAGTTTGATGCCGAAGCGGCCTGGTGGGGTAAGGAAACCGACGGCTTCAAACAGCGCGTCGAAAACCAATACGCCTGGAAAATGAGTATTGAAGACATCAAGGCACGCAACTACAACCTCGATTGCAAAAATCCGCATGTCGGCGAGCAGGAAATCCATGATCCTGAAGTGCTGCTGGCCCAATACGCCACCATGCAAAATGACATCGCTGCTTTACGCAACCAACTTAAAACCATATTGGCAGAGGCACTGGAGGCGGGGCAATGAGCAAATATTTAATTCTCTCCACGCCATGGAGAGATTTGCGCTGCTCACCATTACAACTTGTGAGATTCCCCTCTTTGAAAAAAGGGGCTAGGGGGAATTTATGAAACCTTACAATCCAATTTTAAAACCATTTTCCCGCAACCTGCGCAGCAATATGACCGACGCCGAACAATTGTTGTGGTCAAAATTGCGCCGCAAGCAAATATTGGGCTTGCAGTTTTATCGTCAAAAACCCTTGGCTAACTACATCGTTGATTTTTATTGCGCAGCCGCCAATCTCGTTATTGAGCTTGATGGTTCGCAGCATTTTGAGCCTGATCATCAGGTTAGAGATGTGAAAAGAGATCAAGAGTTGGAGTCTATGGGTATAAAAGTGTTGCGGTTTGATAACCGTCAGGTATTGACAGAATTGGACGCAGTGATGAGTGTTGTTTTTAATACAGTTGAAAAGCAAATCCCCCCTAACCCCCCTTTTACAAAGGGGGGGATAAAAACATCAACATCAACATCAACATCATCATTGGCAGCAGCTGATGCTGAGAATTGCACGTCCCCCGTTGAAGCAGTAGAGATCAGAAACTCCGAAGAAAGAAAGGAGATAAACTTACTCCCCATTGAAAAAGCAGAAGAGATAATCTCATCTCCCTTGGATAAAGCCGCGAAAACAAACTCACCCGCCATTGGAAAAGCAGGAGAGATAAACTCTCTCCCCTTTGAAAAAGCAGGAGAGATAAACTCCCCCCCTTTGAAAAAGGGGGGCAGGGGGGATTTTCAAAAAAGGGAAATTCAGTATGAATACTATTCAAACCTTGATCACCGATCACCTCGACATCTGGACAGCCGCCGATACCGCAAAAAAATCAGGCCGTGGGCGTAGCTCTGGCAATGCCGCCAGTGTCTATGGCATCAAGAAACTGCGCGAGCTGATTCTGGAACTGGCTGTGCGCGGAAAACTGGTGCCGCAAGACGCTAACGACGAACCGGCCGGTGAACTGCTAAAACGCATACAGGCTGAAAAAGTCAAGCTGATTGCCGAGGGGAAGATCAAGAAAGCTAAGC
Source organism: Methylobacter svalbardensis (assembly GCF_037671525.1). NCBI lineage: Bacteria > Pseudomonadati > Pseudomonadota > Gammaproteobacteria > Methylococcales > Methylococcaceae > Methylobacter > Methylobacter svalbardensis. The sequence goes on along the minus strand of NZ_JAWPOH010000001.1, from coordinate 135,956 downwards.
CGCTGTCACCGATCACTGAGGAAGAACAACCGTTTGAATTGCCGCAAGGCTGAGAGTGGGCAAGACTTGGGTTTATTGGCTATACACAGACAGGCGCAACACCGAGTAAGTCCAGTTCGGAGAGTTTTGGTTCCGACATTCCTTTTGTTAAGCCCGGTGATATTTATCCTAATCACGTTGAGTATAGCAACGAGGGACTCACATTTTACGGTGCTAAGCAGTCAGGAAGAATTGCACCGTCAGGTTCTATATTGATGGTTTGTATAGGAACAATTGGGAAATGTAATCTGATTGAGAGGAATTGCTCGTTTAATCAACAAATAAATTCCGTAACCCCATACCTATTTGATTCGCACTATCTTCTTTCGATCTGCCGGTCGGTTTATTTTTATACGGAAGCATGGTCAAGATCTTCCAGCACAACCATTGCGATTTTGAATAAGGGTAATTGGGAAGAAATATGTATTCCTATTCCCCCCATAGAAGAACAACACCGCATCGTCGCCAAAGTCGATGAGCTGATGGCGCTGTGCGACCAACTGGAAACCCAGCACAACGCCGCCGCCGAAGCCCACGAAAAACTCGTGAGCCACCTGCTCGGCACACTCACGCAATCACCAAATACAGTCTCCCCCCTTTGCAAAAGGGGGGCTGGGGGGGATTTAGATTGGCAGCGCATCGCCGCGCATTTCGACATCCTGTTCACCACCGAAGCCAGCATCGACGCCCTCAAGCAAACCCTGCTGCAACTGGCGGTGATGGGCAAGCTGGTACCGCAAGACCCGAACGACGAACCGGCCAGCGAATTGCTCAAGCGCTACGACATTTCTAGCACAGCATCATTTGTCGCTGGATGGTCAAAGGTTTCACTTGGCGCATTAGGTGATATTTACGGTGGCGCAACTCCAAGCAAAGCTAAGCCCGAATATTGGGTAGGAAACATCCCTTGGATTTCACCGAAAGACATGAAACGTTTGTACATTAATGATGCTGAAGACAATGTTAGTGAAGGTGCAATATGTGAAACAACCCTCAAACTAATTCCGGCGGGAAGTCTTCTTATGGTTGTTCGCGGTATGATCCTCGCGCATTCATTTCCTGTCGCCTTGACGACTAGCGAAGTCACAATAAACCAAGATATGAAGGCGCTAGTTGTGCCAGGAGAAATTAAAGAATACATGCTTCTTTATATGCGAGCGATGAAAAACTCGTTCGTTGCTCTCGTGGATAGGTCAAGCCATGGAACATGTAAACTTATTTCTAAAAAACTTTGGACGTTTATAGTGGAGTGTCCACCAGAGGCCGAACAACATCGCATCGTCGCCAAAATCGATGAACTGATGGCGATCTGCGACCAACTGAAAGCCCGCATCACTAAAGCCAAGCAGTTACAGCAAAAACTGGCGGATGTAATGGTCGAGCAGGCGCTATCGTAATGAACGAATTGAATAGCCTTGTGCCGCTTTAGAAAAGCCGGTTCATAGGATGGGCTTCCCAAAAAACCATGGGGGACAAGCAATGTCTTTGCAGTATGATAAGAACAAATAAAGAACAATTCAGTTTAAGATTTGTTCTGCATCATTCAACTTTGACTTACAAAACCATCGCGCATGTTATCTGATAAATCCTTTCACCATTGGTTACAGGTGGCCTCGTTGAATCGGGCCAATTTTGATTACCAACTGCCTGCGTTTATGCCGCCTAGTCTTGCCTTGCCCTTATTCAACGGTAAAGTTGCAGCCGGATTCCCATCGCCTGCCGATGATTATGTCGAGAAGAATCTGGATTTGAACGAGCTGTTGGTACAAAAGCCTGCGGCTACATTCTTTGTTCGTGCTCAAGGTGAATCCATGCTCGGCGCTGGCATTCATCCCAACGATATTCTGGTCGTGGATCGTTCAATTGAACCCGTGTCTGGAAAGATCGTCATTTGTGCATTAAATGGTGAACTGACGGTCAAGCGCCTGGAGCGCGATAACGAACAATGGCAACTCAAGGCAGAGAATCCAGCCTATCCCGATATTGTCATCCACGAAGAGCTTGAGATGGTGATCTGGGGTGTGGTCACCAACGTGATTCATTCCGTGTAATGCAACCGCTTTTAGCCTTAGTCGATTGTAACAATTTTTACGTGTCCTGTGAGCGTGTGTTCCGGCCTGATCTGATTGGCAAACCGGTGCTGGTGCTCAGTAATAATGACGGTTGCGTCGTTGCCAGAAGCAAGGATTATGTGGAATTTAAATTGCCTATCAAATGCACACAAACTATCAAAATGATTTTTAAACCCCAAGACATTTTTGGGGTTTTAGTCCGGTTTCTCTTGAGCGGCCTTGAGATGGTGGCCTGGGGCATCGTCAAGAACGTTATTCACATACTTTAATCCAATGTCGCTACAACCCCTTATCGCCCTCGTAGACTGCAATAACTTTTATGTGAGCTGTGAACGCCTGTTTCGCCCGGATTTATGGGACAAACCCGTTGCTGTACTCAGTAATCTGGATGGATGCTTGATTTCGCGGAGCAAAGAAGTTAAATCCCTGCTGATACCCATGGCAATCCCAGTATTTAAAGTGGCGCACCTGGTAAAAAAGCACCGCATCCATTTGTTTTCCGCAAATTTCCCGTTATATGGCGATATATCATCCAGGATCATGTCGTTGTTGGAAACATTCTCACCCCATACCGAAATTTACTCGATCGATGAGGCATTTTTGGATTTGACCGGGATTTGTCAACAAGACCCGTTAAGCTACGGCATCCGCATCAAACACACTATTCTGCGTGACACCGGCATTCCGGTTTGCGTAGGGATAGCACCGACCAAGACTTTGGCGAAACTGGCCAACTACGCTGCCAAAAAATGGGACAAAACCGGGGGCGTCTTGGATTTATCCTGTCCTCAACGCCGAGAGCGGTTAATGCGCAGTGTTTCTGTGCGTGAAGTTTGGGGGATAGGTTCCAGGCTGTCCCAGCAACTAGCACAACTGGGCATCCATACCGCTTGGGATTTGGCGCAACAACCCGTCCAGCAGATGCGTGATAAATTCAGTGTCGTCATGGCCAGAACTATCATGGAGCTGAACGGCATTCCTTGCTTAGAACTGGAAGAAATAGCGCCTGACAAACAACAGATTATCTGTTCCAGCAGTTTTAAGCGGCCATTAACCAGCATTGAGGAATTATCTCAAGCTTTGGCCGGGTTTTGCAGCCGAGCAGCCGAAAAGCTCAGAATGCAAAAGTCGGTGACAAGCTGCATCACTGTTTTCATCCAAACCAATCCGTTTAACCCACAAGAACCACAATACCAGCGTTCAGCAACATTGAAGCTGGCAACAGGCACCCAAGACACGCGCATACTAATAAGTGCTGCCAAACAAGTAGTGCGAAGCATTTATAAACCGAATTACCGCTACCAGAAGTGCGGAATCCAATTAAGCGATATTCGGCCTCAATCCATGCAAGTACAGGCAGACTTGTTTGCTGACAATCAGCGCATCGACCAGCTGCAATTGATGGCAACCCTGGACAAGATCAACCATCGGTTTCCCAATGCCGTATCCCTAGCTGCCACAGGCCTTAACAAAAAAACCTGGCAGTTTAAGCCAGAACGAATATCCAAGCGTTACACGACAGATTGGAATGAATTGGCAAGCGTCAAATGTGAGTAGCGGCTTCAGCATTCGATAACACATGGGGACTTGATCCATATACTTAGCGTAGGCCACGACTGGAACTTACCTTAATGCGTTACGAATGCCCCCGCTTTAAATCGATCAATGTCCAGCTCTCCAGATCGCAAGAAGTCCAGAAAGTCGATTCCTCTATATTTACATGTCTCTTCGACGCTCAGTAGAACCAAATACTCACGAATTCCTTTTGGACTACTCGCACCACCGATAACATTGCGGAGCATGGCAAACGGCTTTATCGCATGCTCAGCATTGTTATTATTCCAGGGCACGTTGTCGTAGTCTAGAAATGTAAATAACTTATTGGTATTTTTATCGAATCGCTTTTGATATTTTATTGCTACTTCGGTCTTGTATCTTTGTGCTGAGATCGAACGTTTAAAGCGGGCTACATGTTTTTTGTGTTTTCTGAGAAATCGCTTCTTTAGTCCGAAGCGATCAATCGTTTCTACTATCAACTTGAGTAGCTCGGAGAATTCTCTAATTATACTTATCAGTTCGTCATTAAATGGTTGTTTGAGTGCATCTTCATTCATATCACGAATGAGATGAATCAGACATTTCTGCTGAGGACAATCAATCGAGTCATACACCGCGTAGAAATCCGATACCAGAACGCCCTTAAATTCCCGCAGAAGCTCTTGGATCATCGCTCCATCGCGTGAGTCAGTGTATACATAAGCAACAGCATCGTGGTTTGCGAATACCCAAACAAAGGCATCGCATCGATCAATACTGATCTTGGTTTCATCTGCATGTATCAACTCTCCAGAGACTATATGGCTTATGATTCTTTCATAAGTTTCCACATAAACTTTACTAGCAAGTAACTTTTGCCCCTCTACAACCCCATGCGGTAGGTCCATGCCGAACAATTGATTTAAACTACGATTAACTGCCCTTTGTGAAACTCTCAATTCGATTAGATGAAAAATGATATATGATCTCAGATTTTCGCCATACTTACTTTTCATCCACGGCCTGTCTGGCACAGAAAGAGATGAGCGGCAAGAACAGCACATATAGCCTAGAAATCTATATTGTATAATCCATCTTTTTACACCTGATTTGCTAAACTTTAAGTCTTCAACGATCTTTGTACTCCATCGATGGCGTTCAAATTTCTCGTTTCCACATTTAGGACAGCATAACGGACGATCAACTAATTCAATAGTTTGATTAATTCCAACAGATTTTCGTTGTTTTTTGGTTAATTTCTGAACTGCCGCTTTCACTCGCTGGTCTGTTCTGAGAAAAATGCGGTTGCGCTGATAATCCCAATAAGCGGCCTTATTTATCTGCTCAAGAGCAGGATTTACGAACTCATTCCTTCCCAACGGATATATTTTTTCCCGCCTAAGAGAATCAACATCAACAAAATTAGGTCCGCCTGTCGTCGATGGGTTAGCCTTCATCCTACACAATACACGAATGGTATCAGTAACCAGCTCTAAAGCTGCACAGTCCTCGGCATTGTAGGTAATCAGCTTCTGCATGATGTTACCTGAGCGAGCCCGTTCCCATTGGTGTCGCCAAACAATTGAAGCCAAACCCGACGCAGCCTTTTCTGACCATGTGCCACCAAGGCTTCTCGTAATATCCTTGAGACCATTGGAATAGCACGGGAAGTAAAATTGTGCAAAAATGATCGAGACTAGATTTATTGCCTGCTGAAGTACCGATGCAATTACAGAATTTTCTGTAAAACCACTATATCTTGCATGCATCCGAGTTATGAATGTTGTTTCATAGCTACCGTAATGAATGAGAACTGGATTTTTGACACTCGCTAGGATAACCAGAAAATCATTCCAAATCCGTTGCTCGTCATTAATTTCGTTGGCCCATAAGCTGTGCTGGATGGCTGATTGACCGCAGCCAATACGCATGCCAATGAGATAGTAAAAATCACTGTCTGGCAGACCCTCCACATCCAAATAGACTGGAATTCCTTCGATCTTCAATTCAGGGTTGCCAGTAATATGAATTTTGTTTTGACGAATCGCAAGTGCTTTCAAGGAATAATGATACTTTTCACGCTTATCGTTTTCTTTCCTGGCACGGCGGCGAGGTCTGAATGTGTATGAAATTTGAGTAACAGTGAAGATGCCTTTGGCTCGGTGCTTTTGGCGTTCCTTCTCGCTCATATTCGACAACAGGCTGAGATCATCCTTTTCGGTTGCTATTCTACGACAGTAAGTTTGGAACTCACACTCTGTACAGTGGCGGTTTAGCGATAAATCTGGTGGCGAAGGACTGGAAAGCAACGCTGTGAGATTCATAATGTGGTTCCGAAGCTGGCTGTCCATACCTGAGGTTTTCACCTTTATCGTGGCGTGTTTGTCACCGTGAATTATTTTGCCGAAGCCAATGGGGCGACCAAGCACTCCAGACAGCGTTAGGGCATCAAACGCTAGCAGCATCCGTTCGTCATTATCGAACTTGTTTTGGAAGACAAATCGAATGGGGATGAACTTCGATGGCCTGCCTCGTCCTTCTGATGGAATGTGCTCAACCGCGTCAAGACGAGATTCGATTACCCGCGCCTCTTGTTTGGTTGGTTCAGACGAAGGATAAGTCGCTATGTAGCGACTAATATGACCCAGCTGATTTTCACCAGCTATACAAAGAAGGTCAAATGCTAATCGCCAATTTGCGGATTTCAGATCTTGTGTAGAAGGATGGTTTTCACTACTTTGACTGCTGTAAGGTGACTGAATACGTTCGCTGGAAGGCATTTGAGTGAGTAGTCGATTAGCTGCCGCCACACGATAGGAGTTTGTTTGGGCCTGTATCCATTCTGCGTAAATATTGCCGGTGGGATTTTCACCAGCAGCCAGGAGCCAGCATTTCATCGGACAATTGAGATAGGCTCTAAATATATTAGGTGTAATTGTCATCAGTTTCATTCTCCATGTATCACCTAAGTAGTGGTTGAGCTTAAGTAGTCTTATGCAGGTTTGCCTTAAAGCCAGACTTTTTTATTCGGGATTTCTTTGGTGCCACATCCAGAATCCGGCGTGGGAACTTGTGCGAGTTGCTTTAGCAAAAGGTCATACGATGCAATATCGCCATCAATAGCCGCACGCTCTTCATCTGTCAGGGCAATAGTCTGCGTCATCCGCAAAAGATGTTTTTTGCCCTCGACCAATTGGGCTTTTGTCGAAGCTTTGGGAATGTAGAAGTCACAACGCGCACAAGCCATCCGGTGTGGGCACTGGTCGAAAAAATCATACGAACACAGGCCATGACCTAAGTCATAATATTTCCACGGTATAGAGCCGACAAGGCTGCCCTGAATGACATCGCGATCTATCAACACCTCTATTGTCCGCAAATTGCGGACAAAGTAGCCAGCATCAGCGAATGACTTTGCAAGCCGGGTCGGTGTTATTTTGGCGTAGTGCCTGGTTGATTCTGGCGAACTATGCCCCAACCACTCCTGTAGCTCAAATAAAGTGAATGGCTCTTTCGCGTTATACAATTGTGAAGCAATGGTTGCTCGTGCACGGTGACTCGTAATTTTTCCGCGAGCATCTGACTGGGGTATACCTGCCTTTTCACACAGCATCGGGATCAGCGAGCCATTAATGAAACTGATCCCGAGGCTCCGACCTCGATAAGCAAAAAGCAGTTGTACTAATTCGCCGGTCTTCATATCGACAAAACTTGGTTGGGGAGACTGCACTTGCTCCCATGCTTCCACAGCCATCCCAAGAACGGCATCTACCGGTTTAGTGAATGCGACATTGGTCTTGTTGACAGGCACATCCAGCAGACAAACTTTCTGGCTGGACTTTTCAGGCGCTGTCTGGATAGATGCTTCCCAACGAATGCAGCCGATTCGCAACCGCCGAATTTCGTCATTACGCAGTCCGCTGAACAGCCATACCACAGCCAGAGCTTTCACCATCTCCAATGGGTAGGCCGAAACGTTCGCGAGCGCTTCAATTTTATTTTTTTTCCGCAGATCCTCTTCGCTAATATTGAGTCCTGCCCATAGTAACTTGGCCCAAATGTCGTCACTTATAATTCGAGGGTCAGGACCAATCAACTTCCTTACCGAGATTGGGGTGGCTAAAACACGTGATGCATCAAAACAACGTGGCAACCATTCCCATTCTTGTACGTCGTTGAAAAACGTTCTTAGACTTTTTAGCAGTCCCTCGCGGGTCTTGGCACTCAGGGGTTTCCCGATGAGCGATGCTACAGAAGCACGGGGTGTCGAATAATCTCCGACACACCAGCGGAGTATGTGACTTGTATAATCAATGCAGGTTTGTCGCTTCCAGTCTTCAGGGCGTGCCGCTTCAGGGCTAATACTGGCAAACCATCTTCCCGCACGCAGAACGCCATACAGAATAGCCACTCTCGTGGTACGCTGAAGCGGTGACGTATTGAACCAACGTTCCGCCATTTCTGCCCAAGCAGGTGACACACCTACAATCACGGTCTTATATTTGATTTCCTGAGTGGCTATAGTGTGAACTCGGCTGATCGGTCGAGATATAATGCCCGCTCTGCAAAGAACCTCAGACAACAAAACCAGACCTTTTCGTGTAATTTTAGCAGTTGCGTTTTTGTGTAATGCTAACAAGGTTTCCCGTCGAATCTGATAAAGATTGCAACTGCGCTCCTTCAAAAATACACCTGCAACGGCGCATCTGACCGCAGCAGCGTTTCCGGTTTCCGTATAGCCGCAAGCAAGTAGTTCTGCCATGATAGATTGATAGCTAGCCAGAAATGCATTCTGTCCGAAAATCTTTGCTGCAATGCTATGCCATGAAAGGCGACCGATAGACCAAAGGTCATCAAAATCACAAAGCAAATAAGCCAACGCGATAATTTGATGGCGAGCATTTGCAGTGCATCCGTGTCGAGCAATATAGGCGTAGTAATCATTGCCAATCAGTTCGTGCCACTGTTGCGAAGTAAAGCCCCAATAAGCAATTTGCCAATGGTTCATAGCGCGAATAATCAGGCATACTGCTGTATTCCGCACGGTACTATTTCGTTTCTCTGTCGTTGTTGCACCAAGATAATCGAGAGTTTTATATAAAGGAAGGGTTAGACGAGAGAGCGCGGATGCAGCTCCACTATGCCATCCCTTTTGACCTGATTGAAAACGGAGGACCAACGCTGCCAGATGAAATCGTTCGTCAGCACTCAGTGATTCTGTACAATCATTGCCTGGTCTTTCGTCTTTCCAAGCCCAATCCACTCTGGCAAGGGAAGCGTTTGCCTTAGCCTTCATTGAAATGCCCCCTTTATAGCTTCCATCCGTGAACCATGAATTGATGAAGCAGATGCCAGTTTAGCGGCCAATTCTCGCCCAGATAGATGAATGTAAATTAAGGTTGTCGACGTATTACGGTGTCCGGCAAATGTGGCGATCTCGTGCAATTCCCAACCCGATCGAGCCAGGTCGGTGAGGCATAGATGGCGTAACGTGTGCGTTGAAAATTTGGGCAGACATGCAGCGTTACCAAGCGCCCTAATAACCTTGGACCATGTCCAAATGGTAATGGGAATGCCGAAATTACGTGATGACTCGGAGATAAACAAGGCACCACGTGCGTTGGTTAATTGCCGCCTGAATACCAGATAATCACGAAGCAGCTGCCCCGTACACGCCGAATAGGGGACGATACGATCACGATTTCCTTTCGTCGTCTCTGCACGGATATGCAAAAGACGGAATGAAGGATCAATGTCCTCAGTATGCAACAGGCATAATTCCTCCCGCCTGAGCCCGGCATCATAGGCAAGAGCGAGCATAAGCCGGTTGCGCAAGGACATTGCGCAAGCTTCGCTAAGTAACTTTTGCCATTCTTCTTCATTGGGAATCCAAGGCATTTTATGCTGGATGGGAACAACCGCCCTTACATCGCGACGGTAACGACCACCGAGTCGACTGCCTCGTCCAACAGGGTTTGTCGTGCGCAGCCCTTCTTCAACAAGGTAATCGTAGAAAAGACGGACGACCGTTATGCGTTGTCGGACTGTGGCGTTTGCAAATACCCCCTGACGTGAACCATCACTGTCCATTTTTACGACACAACGATCCAGCAAATTGCGGACGTATTGGGCAACGTGTTCTCGCGAAGCCGTGTTAACGCAAGTATTCAGGGCACTGCAAAATTTCTGATAGTCGCGAAGTGCATAGGAATAGGCGGCAACTGTATTGGCAGCACGTCCCAAGTCAGACTGTAACGCAAGCCATTTGTCTATATGTTCGGAGTTTACTTGCATTTTTCCCCTCATTGACAGGGCAAAAATGCAATATATACACTTTCAGATAAATAATTTCCAGAGACTGTACGGAAACAGCAATAGTTTAAATAATTTTTTTACGGGAAACGTTGGAAATTTAATTTCTGAAAATCTATAGCTGAATTAATTCCACATAACAGTGAAGTTAAAGATTTAGGCATCAAAATGGGTGTTCCTCTTTTCCAGATTCAGCAACTGGTTAACCAACACCAGATACAGCTTTTTTCATCGAATTACTCGCTTTATGCCGATATGTCGGCGCGCGTCATGTCTACGCTGGAAGAGTTCGCTCCAAGTCTTGAAGTGTATTCTATCGACGAGGCGTTTCTGGATTTAACCGGCGTGTGTCATAGAGACCCGATTGCTTACGGTCATCGAATCAGAAAGGCTGTTGTCCGGGCAACCGGTATTCCGGTCTGCGTGGGCATGGGAACCGGTCAATCAAGTCGGTATTTGATTTGGAGTCGTGTTGCTATGGACATCCCACAGCCGCTTATAACTGCTATCCATACGCGAAAGCTTGGTCGTTATCTGATTGAGCCGGTTAAATTCAGGAAACCGTCCTTTGTTGCCGGTGCTGTACCATTGTTCCATCGCCAGGTTTAGACGCTGCCTGTCGGTATAGTCCTGAGCTATCTGGCTCTTCAGCCACATCATGCTGTTACCGGGCGTTAGATCGACAATCCGGTAACGCACCGCGTCGTCAAAAATACGCACACCGCCGCCTTCCGCCGCAGTTCGATACAGTTTTACCGGATCGATCACTTCAATTCCTGCCAGATAATCGATAGCGAATTCGTGCAGTTCGGGCAGCCACGGCACGGTCGGCCCCATCAATACGGTGGTGGCGTGTTGAGCAAGCTCGGCCAGGCGCGGGAAGGTTTTATTGGTAATGGAACTGGCCGTTAAAAATACCCAGTCGGCATCGGGCAATAAAAATTCGCAGGCGGGATCGGGGTAATCGCCCTGCATGGGCTGCCGCTCGATGATGCTGAGGTTGATTTGCTCGGCATAGCGTTCAATGCCCGGATAACGGCCGACAACCACGACTTTTTTGCCTTGCAGCCGGGGCAGGAAATGATCGAAAACCGCCAGATTGGCGCTGCCGGGCGCAGGCAGCAGGGTTATTCCTGACGGCAGTTCATAGCGGTTCAAGCTGCAATTAATCGCCGCCATCGCAACCGTCGCCTTGTAAGGCTCCCAATCGGTAATCCATCCCGCCAGTTCGGCCAATGTTTTACCGGCTAAGGTGCCCGGCCACGACAGGGTGCGGGTCGGAATGCCGGGGCTCATCGCCAGGCCCATGTGCTGCGCCTTACAAATCGTCCAAACCGGACCGATACTTAATTCGGTGACTTGCGTATCGCTGCCGGCATAATCCAGCAGCAACTGATAAATTCGCGCCGGATTTTCCATGTCGGCTATTCGGGCATTGCCAGCAATTTGGGTTCGGATTTAATCTGTTCCGCTTTACCCCAGGCCGTGACGCCTTCAACAAAGCGCCGGGTCTTGGTCGGATGCGGTTTGACCACATCGTATTCGGCATAAAAGGTGCCGTCGCTATTGAACTGGAGCTGGCCGATACGCTGTTTTTTAGGCTCGTCGTACCAATGGCAGGTTAAGTTATGTTCTCCGGTATAAGGGTCTTTGATCAGTTCAAAAACGGCATCATCGTAATTCGGATAGTGTCCAATGTCCGCTTCAGTAAAACCCAGTTCGTCGATTTCTTCAGTCAGCCGCTGGCATACGCATTCAGCCAGCTGACGGTTTATAGCGATGTGTTCGGATAAATTCATGATTCGGTAATCCCCGCAGCTAAATCGATAATGACCGACGCGCCCGAAAGGTCTTCGGGATCCAGTTGTTGCAGGTGCGACAACACAAGCTGCGCGTCGGTGGTAAAACCTTGCCTTAGCCTGATAAACGCTAAGGCTTTTAGTGTATACAAATAAAACAAGGTGCTGTCATTGGCATACAAGTTCCATTTTTGCCGGTTTTGAGCTAGTTGGCGATAGTCGCTGGGAAAGCCGCCTTGTCTTGCCGACTCTTTCAAGCCCGCTATAACAATCCGTTCCGCGTCAGCGAGACGTTTTTGGAAGAAATAAAACTTGTACAGCGCAAAATAGGTTTGCAAACAACGGCTATCCAGCGCTTGCGCTTGTAAAAACAGCGTTTCCGCGCGGCTTTGGTCAACCGAGCTTGCGGCCACAGCCGCTTGCAAAAGATTGTTGATTTCGGCGGATATATTCGGGCTGAACATCACCCGCTCCTCTACAAACGCAACTGAACTCATTACCAGATCTCGGCAGGAACCATCAAACTGGCAACCGGCTCACCGCCGAGCAGATGTTGCTCGATGATGGTAAGGACATCGTCTTTTTTCAGCTTGCCGTACATAATCCCTTCAGGATAAACCAGTACGCTGGGACCCATCATGCAAGGCCCCATGCAGCCGGTGTTGGTCAGCGCGATTTTTTCAAACAGATTGCGGGCTTGTATTTCATTCATGAATTCATTCATGATTTCGGCGCAACCGCTACTGGCGCAGGAGCCGCGAGGATGACCCTGCGGACGGTTTTGAGTGCATACGAATACGTGTTTTTCAGGTCTGGGCATGATTTTATTCCTTAATCTTAGAAAAAATCAATTGATCCACGAAAAACACAAAAAGCACGAAAATATTTAAAGGGATATCAAACTGTAGATATTACCCAAAGAATAAATGAGTTAATCAATGCAACATACCGAATTATCAGATATTTTTCGTGTCTTTCGTGCTTTTCGTGGACAAATCGCTGGTTAAGCAGCTTGTTTATGTTCGTGGGTAAAGCAGCTTTTGGGGCAGACTTTGGAGCAAGCCTCGCAGCCGATACAGTCGAGGCTGTTTTTGAGACTCATGACCATGGTGATTTCATCTTCGTCTTCAAAATCGCCATAATCATCATCAAAGTCATCCGGATCAAGCGCTTCGGATTTTTCCACCAAATCGAAAACATCGCGCGGGCAGACTTTAAAGCATCGGCCGCAACCTATGCAGGTCTGTTGATTGATGTCGGTGACATAAGCAGGCGTCCATTGCGCGCCGCCAAAGGTAACGCCGGTTACAAATTCAGACATGGCTATTCTCCTGCTCAGGCCGCTTCAGTTTGCGCGGCAATCAGTTTTTGGTTGGCCTCATCCCAGGCTTTACAGGCATCGTAAGTCGCTTGAGCAATGCCCATGAGTTCGCCGTATCCTTCAGGTAAGCTGTCTTCAATCAGGTCATGCAATACCATCGCCTGCTCATTGGCCAAGCGTTTGGTTTTTTTGACTTCTTTTTCCAGTTTTTTTAACTCTTCAGACATGATTGCACTTCCTCAGTCAGTTGCCGCCGCATTGTATTTTTCGATTAAGCCCAGCGCTTTCTCGATGGTTTTGTCGCTTTTTTCGCGCAGGTCTTCCAGGCTTGAGAAGCCGAAACGATGGGTATCGCGCAATATTTTATCGACCACAATCAGTTTTCCGACCATGATTAGCGCTCGGCCGAAGCCTTCGTGGCTGATATGAACCATGGGCGCCGCCATCAGGCCGGTTTTTTTCTCAATCAGCGTCGCCAGTGAGTTGTAATAGGCTTTTAGGCGGGCAATGGTGATTTCATCGGGATCGCCAATCACCGGGATGTTTTTTTTGCGTTCTTTGGTCAGCACGATAGGGTCGATGATTTTTGCTTCCGACCAACCTTCATAGGTATCGTAAGTATCAATCGCGCGTAATTGTTTGATCATGTCTTTGACAATGTCGGAACCTAGATTGGTATCGTCTTCTTGTACGACTAATGCAGCAATGGCCATGTTGTTTTCTCCGTTAAGTGGTAATTTGTTAGTTCTGGTTTGAAGCTCTCGTTTGAGAACGAGCGAAGTCTAAGTGGCTATGGTGTCGTAGGAGCGGGCCATGCCCGCGAGATGCTGACGACATTTATTAAGTTAATATCGCGGGCATGGCCCGCTCCTACAAACAAGAGGCAATGTCATTCGTCCCAACCCTCATCTTCCATTTGATTAAAGCGCTGAGGGTCAGGCGACTTATGCTGATTAATCGCCTTCGCCAGCCAACTGGACGGTCCGGCTTTCATCTCATTTTGCAGATCAACGATCAGGTCTTTAATCTTGCCGCCTTCATGCACCTTGACCGGCTGGATGTTTTTGGCGATCAGCTGATTAATGGCCGAGCCGCCAATGGCCTGGCAATACACCGCCGCACAGCCGTCCAGCAACTCGATCTTGACCGACAGTTTGTCTTCATTGCCGTCCTGGCTGAGTTCGCCAAACTGGGCGGCTTCCAGCAATTGCGCGTCTTCCCTATCCACCGCATAAACGGCGAAGGATTTGGCCGAGCCGAAATGCTGGTTTACCGTCTCCATGTCGGTGGTCGCAAACGCTATCTTTAATGCGGTTTCCATAAGTTTTTCCTCATCAGTGCCTTGCACTATGTGCATGCGTCTTGTTAATGACATGACAGCCCATTGTTGGAATAATTTTCCGTTAATTCGCCGGCGGGTTTTTGGCCGTATATCGAGCGGTAGACCGGGATTTCTTCATGCGAATAATTGATGACCAGGTTAGCCAGATCGAACAGCGTTTGCCGGGAGCCGCGATAGCCGATCCAGGTTTTCTGGTAGCCGCCGATAATGTCGTATAACGGAAATCCGGCTCTCAAAATGGGCGTACCCAGCCGTTCTGCGGTATCGACCGCATGGGAATTGCCGATAACCAGTTGCACCTTGTTGGCCTTGCCGATCAGTTCCATGTCTTCAAGGTCGCCTATTTTGATGCTGGCGACCGGGATTCGTGCCAGCAACGGCACGTTGCAGGAGGTGACCGCGGCAACGACTTCCGCGCCCATTTCCTGAACTTGATCGACAAACGCATTCAGTAAATCCGCATCGGCGGCAATCGCAATGCGCAACTGGCCGAGCATGAAATGCGTATCCAGCATCGCATCCTGTAACTGTGCGCGCTGCCGTTCAATGCGCTCAGGTACGTCATGGCCGCTGATTTCAGCCAATGCGAAAATCAGCGCATCATTGGCTTTTAGGCCGTAAAGATGATCGAGGGCATAGGTCGGCACGCCGGTTTTTTGTTTCAGCAATTCCGCCGCTTTGGTCAGCGACGGGCCGATAACTACCGTCGCCAGCGCATCGCCGAGCGTCGCCATTTCCGATATCAGCGTGCCGCCGATTGTTACCGGACTGAAATCTTCATCGGTCAAACAGCCGTCCAGCGAATCGGAGATGTCGGGTACGAAAACCGGTCTGAGCTGGAATTGCTCGAAAATATCCCGTAGCGCTTCCAGGTCGCCGGGAGTCAGCATGTAATTGACCAGGACATTAACCTGGCGTTTCCGTTTGCCGGGATAAGTTCCAGCCGCTTTAGCATCCGGCACCAACGCACGAATAATTTCGGTGAGAGTCAGCGCAAAGCCCGTTTCGACACTGCCGGTAAAATCGGGGGTATTGACTGCGACGACCGCAACATCGGCAAATTCAGGGTTGGCTTCCCGGAATTCCCGGACATTTCTATGCACATCGGCGCCTTGCGTCTCCGCAAGGCCGGTCGTCAATATCGTAATCAGGGCAGGGCGGGACTTTTCGGCAATGGTAAGAATGCCTTCGCGCACATTTTCGTCCGCGCCCATCACCGAACTGCCTTGATCCATCGCCGTACTTTGCAACGGAATGGGTTCCCTGAAGTGGCGCACGAAAAACACCTTGGCGAATGCGGTGCAGCCTTGCGAGCCGTGCAGCATCGGCATCGCGCGGTTAAAACCCAATGTCGCCAGCGAGCCGCCTATCGGCTGGCTGGCTTTCAGCGGATTGACCGATAGCGCTTTGTTTCTTTTCAGGATGTCAGCCATGGCTCACCTTTTCTATCGTATTTCCCCCTTTAACAAAGGGGGGGAGGGGGGATTTGATTTTCCACGGTGCGGGCGCTCTGACCGCCTCCCATACCGGGCTTTCAATCGTTAATGCCAGTTGGCGCACCAGCTCCAGCATGCCTTGGTAGCCTTCATAACCGAATTCGCGTTCCTGGTTAATGTCCAGAAACGGCACCTTGGCCTTTAACGCCGTGTACATGTTGCGGCCGCCGGCGATCAGGATGTCGGCCTTGTAATCATGGACGATTTTCAGTAACGCCTTGGGATTGCCGTCGTCGATCATCACCGTATCTTCGCCCATCAGCTCGCGGATCCTGGCCTTGTCTTCTTCGGTGGATTTTTTGGTGCCGGTCGCAACGACCACCATGCCCAGATCCTGCAACGCGGAAATCACCGACCAGCTTTTTACGCCGCCGGTAAACAGCAATACCCGCTTGCCTTTCAGGCGCACTTTCCACGGTTCCAATGCTTTCTGAATCCGGGTTTCTTCGCGCAATATCAGTGCTTCGGTGCGTTCGGTTAAGTCCGGATCGTTAAGCACTCTGGCAAAATCCCTTAACGCCTGGCTGGTGTCGGTTATGCCGTAATAACTGCCTTCAAACCAAGGCGTACCGTATTGTTGCTGTAACTTGCGGGCGACATTGACCATCGCTTTGGAGCAAACCATCATATTGACTTCGGCTTTGTGCATGGTTTGCACTTCGCGGAACCGCGCATCGCCGGACAAGGTGCATAACACGCGCAAACCCAGTTCATCGAACAGCGGCAACACATGCCAGAATTCACCGGCAATGTTGTATTCGCCGATCAGGTTAACGTCATGGATCTTGATTTCCGCGCGTTGAACGGTTAACGGCAAGGGATCGGGATCGCGGGTGCCGATCACATGATTGACCATCGCGTCACCGGCAATGCGATTGCCCAGATTTTTGGTGCCGTAAAATCCGGCGCTATCGATCGGCACGACCGGAACGCCCCAGCGTTCCTGGGCGGACTTGCAAACCGCATTGATGTCATCGCCGACCAAGGCCGGAACGCAGGTGTTATAAATAAACACGGCGGGCGGATGATAGGTATCAATCGCCTGTTTGATCGCATGGAACAAACGCTTTTCAGAGCGTCCCATCACAATGTCCTGCTCGGTCAAATCGGTGGTCATGCCGATGCGGTATAAATCCGCCCCGGAAGAGCGTGTGCCCCGGTTATCCCAGGAACTGCCCGCACAGGCGATAGGCCCGTGAACGATGTGCGCGACATCGGCAATCGGCAGCAGGGCGATCTGCGCGCCGTCAAAAGCGCAGCCGCCCGCCGAAGCGCCCGGTTTGGGTTTGGCGCAACCGGACTTTTCCTTCTTGTTATGCTCACAGGCCGGTTCATCGAGCAGTGCGGCAATGTCTTTAGTTGATTTCATCGGCTTAACCAATAGCTTTGTTTATCTTAGCTAAAGCAACCATTGTGCCATTTTGTATGACGTTGAAAGTATTGGGTTTTGTTGGAGTTTGGTTTGTAGTAAAGCTGACAAAACGGGTGGCTGGATATGATAATCGGGCTCATTGGAGCAATATTGACGGAACAGAGAGGCCAATAGGCAAGATATCAGCAGGGCAGAAAGCCTAAAGATCACAGCGAACAGATGATCTTTAATAACTATCAGGCAATGCAACTCATTCGGGATTATAAAGAAGAAAAACTGACGCCTGCCATGATTTTACAGCTGCATCGTTTGCTGACAGAGGCAACGCTGGACGATGCAAACAAGGCAGGGCAATACCGGGATGCGGGCGACGATATTCATTTGGTCGATGCCTCTGAATCGGTTTTACTGCACATCCCGCCGGAAGCATCGGAATTGCCGGACAGAATCGAACGTCTGTGCCAATTTGCTAATGACTTGGACGGCAAGGAATTTATTCATCCGGTGATCAGAGCGATTATTCTGCATTTTATGATCGGCTACGATCATCCGTTCGTCGACGGCAACGGCCGGACGGCGCGGGCACTATATCTATTGGTCGATGGCGAATCAGCAATACTGGCTGATGGAGTTTATTTCCATTTCCCGAATCATCAAACAAGCCCCGGCACAATACGGAAAAGCCTATCTGTACACAGAGACAGATGATAACGACCTGACCTATTTCATTATTCATCAATTAGAGGTGATCAAGAAGGCGATCAATGGGTTACACGAACATCTTGAAAGAAAAGCGGCGGAACTGCATACCATCGAAAAACGCCTGGACGGCTCAGCTCTGCAAGGGCAATTAAATCACCGTCAGTTGGCTATCCTGCTCCATGCGCTGGATCATCCTAATGCCATTTACAGCATTCAAGAACATCAGGCGGCGCATAAAATCAGTTATCAAACGGCCCGGACGGATTTGTTAAAGCTGGCCGATTAATTCAAAATTCTCAGCAAACGTAAATACGGAAATCTGTTCATTTTTGTTGCGCCGCCCGATCTCGGTCAAAAGTTGGTCGATGTTGAGCAAATTTATCAAAATGGCGGGAATGGTGGGTTGGGGTAGGTCACTACGTAAACTCGAAAGGCTGGTTTGCGTGAGGCAATTCGCCAAAATTGAAGCTAATGAAATTACATTGTTCCATGCTTCATCCCGTATGTTGGGTATTTTGCAGGTTGGTGCTGACGTAAGGAAGCCCAACAATTCGGCGCAGCAAATGTTGGGCTCGTATCTCGCCGCCAACCTACATAGACTTAAACTTTCAACAACGCCTTGGCCGTTCTTTCGGAAAGACGTTCTTCGACAAACAAGGCGTTTTTTATCGGTTCAAGAGGTGATTTTGGAACGTAGAAGCTTAATTAATATGCAGTCTCAGGGTTTTTAACCAACCTTCTGCGATGGCTGTAAAGTAAACCATAAATATTGCTAATGCAGCGGATTTTAAATCATTGCTGCATGTATCGGTTAGGAGTAAACTGAAATTATCTGCATATTAAAAGAGTAGATAAGGTTATGATTATACGGAATATTCAATTTGTTTTGCTGATTTTTCTGGCTGTTGCAGCGACTGCTTATGCCGGGGAAAAGGATAGTCAACCATTCAAAACATCGGTCATCATACAACTTGAAATTAACGATGTTATCGGTCCGGCAACAGCCGATTATATAGAACGCAATCTGCAAAAAGCGGTTGACAGTGGGGCCATGGCCGTACTGATTCGCATGGATACGCCAGGTGGTCTGGATATTTCGATGCGTCGGATAATCAAACAAATCATTGCCTCTCCCATACCGGTGATCAGCTATGTAGCTCCCAGTGGTGCGCGCGCCGCCAGTGCCGGGACTTATATCCTCTATGCCAGTCATATAGCCGCAATGGCGCCGGCAACCAATCTGGGGGCGGCAACGCCGGTGCAATTCGGCGGTTTTGGCGATTTTGATGACGACAAAGACAAGACGGATAAGAATGGCGATAAAGCCGAACCGTTCCCTGCTTCAATGACTCAGAAAATGGTCAATGATGCGGCCGCTTATATTCGCGGTTTGGCAAAAATGCACGGCAGAAACGAAGAATGGGCAGAAAAGGCGGTACGCGAAGCAGCCAGCCTTTCTGCGGCTGAAGCGTTAAAACTGAACGTAATTGATATTGTGGCAGTGGATGTAACGGATTTGCTTCGCCAGTTGCATGGCCGGAAAGTCAATGTTTCCGGTAAAGAATTCATATTTGATACCGGGCAGGTTGAAATCAACAACATCCTGCCGGACTGGCGAAGTGAGTTTCTGGCAGTGATTACCAATCCCAGTATTGCTTATATTTTGTTGATGGTCGGCATTTATGGGCTGGTGTTTGAATTCTCCAATCCGGGAAGCATTGTTCCCGGCACTATAGGGAGCATTTGTTTGTTGCTGGCTTTATACGCATTTCAGCTATTGCCGGTCAATTACGCCGGTATGGGCCTGATCCTGTTGGGGATCGCCCTGATGATTGCTGAAGCCTTTGTGACCAGTTTCGGTATTCTCGGACTGGGCGGTATTGTCGCTTTTGTCATTGGCTCGGTTATATTGATGGATACCGATATGCCGGGATTCGGGATAGATCCGGGACTGATCGCCGGTTTCGCCTTGAGCAGCGCGGTCTTCTTTATCATCGTTATCGGCCTGCTTCTAAAATCAAGGTACAGACCGATTGTCAGCGGTAAGGAGGAAATGATTGGCCTGGTGGGCGAAGTGATAGATGATTTTACCGGAACAGGGATGATTCATATTCATAGCGAAAACTGGCGGGCATCATGTGACCAGCCCTTACGTAAAAATGAAAAAGTGAGGGTGACTGCAATCGATGGTCTGCTTTTACAGGTTATGCCTATTAATACACAGGAGAACGAGTGATGTTTGCAAATTTCAGTTTAATCTTCATCAGTATTTTGCTCTTACTGCTAATCAGCGCGTTCAGAATCCTAAGGGAATATCAGCGCGGCGTTATTTTTATGCTTGGCCGTTTTTACAAGGTAAAAGGGCCGGGGTTAATCATCGTTATCCCTCTGATTCAACAGATGGAACGGGTTGATTTAAGAACCGTCGTGATGGACGTGCCGACTCAGGATGTGATTTCCCGCGACAACGTTTCCGTTAAAGTCAATGCGGTCGTCTATTTTCGCGTCATGGAACCGGATAAGGCGATCATACAAGTGGAAAACTTCTATGAGGCGACCAGCCAGCTGGCGCAAACGACCTTACGTTCGGTGCTGGGACAGCATGAACTGGATGAAATGCTGGCAGAACGTGATCGCCTGAATATCGACATTCAAACCAGCCTGGATCAGCAAACCGATGCCTGGGGAATTAAAGTGTCGAATGTCGAAATCAAACACGTGGATCTGGATGAAAGCATGATCAGAGCCATTGCCAAACAGGCGGAAGCCGAGCGTACCCGGCGCGCTAAAGTCATTCATGCGGAAGGGGAAATGCAGGCTGCCGAGAAGTTGTTGCAGGCGGCAAAGATACTGTCAGGACAACCCGAAGCGATTCAGTTGAGATACATGCAGACATTAACCGAGATTGCCGGCGACAAATCTTCCACTATCGTGTTTCCACTGGAACTATTGAAAAATTTAAAACAATAGTCTGGTAGGGTGGTCACATGCTTTTCGTGCCCACGTGAAATGAATACCATGAACACCGAAAAAGCACTTGAAGCCTTTTAAAGGATAAGTACGGCATCAAGTGTAATAGCAGTAAATCGATGCGTATGCAACTGTACAGGCTGTACTTTTATTCTGTATGAAGTTGATACCCATTACAGCTTGGCATGACGGAATCGCTAGTTGTCGAGATTGGTTTCAATTTTGGAAAGGGAGAGGATTATGCTATGGCTTTTACTGTTACATATTTCCGCTGTGGTGTGCTGGTGCGGTTCATTGCTGTATCTGCCGGCACTGATAGCCGGCACGGCTTCCCAGCAAACGGATATTGAGCGGGAACGCCAGCAGTCCTTGATGCTCATGGTCTACAGGCTGTTCTCGACTCCGGCCGCGTTGATCGCGATCGCTTCCGGTACAGCCTTATTCATCACCGGCGGCATTACCGGGCTTTGGCTTATTCTAAAGCTCTCGCTGGTCAGCACATTGGTATTCTGCCATGCCCTTAGCGGCTGGATGATGCTGCTGACGCAAAAAATGCCCGACAAAAACGTAACGCTATCATGCGTATTGCTGATAATTGTGGTTGCAATCCTGATACCGTCGATTGTTTGGGTGGTACTGACCAAACCCTTATAGGAGTTGATGTTGCATGAATAGTCAGAGCGATGGGTCAGGGCTCAATATGAACTCCGACAGCGTGCCCGTAAACCATTTGTCCGCCCAGCAGACTGGTGACGGTAATCAGTGCCGCCGTCAGCAACGAGATATACAAACACCAGGAATTAAAACCATTGGCGTCATTAATGCGCAGCAACCAGTTGAACGAAGCCAGAGACAAGGTCATGACGGCCATCAGCGCATGGCTCCAGGCGATGACCAGATTACGTATGCGCGACACAGTAACGAGATCGACCAAGCCCACCAACCCGGCCAACCAGCCGCCCAAGCTGCCCAGTCCCGCCAGCCACAAGCCGACGCGCGCCCAGAACGGGTCGGCCAGAAAGAGATAGGCCAGATCGGCGCCCACCAGTCCGAGCAGGAAGGCTACCGGAAAATGAATCACCATAGGATGAATCGGATGCCCGGCAATAGACATGCGACTGATGATAGGTTCTTGTGGCATGGTGGCCTCCTTTCGCGGTTAAAAATGGAATCGTTAACGGTCACTCGCAGTTTAGCTTCACCCATGTCGATTATCATCCTTTTTTTTCTGGCCGGTTGCAACGGCCCGCAATCTGCTTTGAATCCTGCCGGGCCGTCAGCCCATGCCGTAGCCAGACTATGGTGGGGCATGTTCGGATTTTCCGCACTGGTGCTGCTGGCCGTCGTGGCGTTATGGCTCTATGCGATGTGGCGCAAGCCTAAGCCCTTAACCGATGCACCAGCCCGCCAGCTCCAACAGCGTTGGATTGTCGGTGGCGGACTGGTGTTGCCCATTGTCAGCATCACCGTATTGCTGGGCTTCGGCATTCCGATGGGCTATCGCATGCGGCCCTTGCCTTTGACCGGGCAAACGCCGTTGCGCATCAATGTAACCGGACACCAGTGGTGGTGGGAAATCCGCTATCCCGATGCAGGTATCGTGTTGAAAAATGAACTGCACCTGCCGACCGGCGTCCCGGTCGATATCCATGTGACCAGCAGCGATGTGATCCACTCGTTCTGGGTGCCGCGGCTGGCCGGCAAGATCGACATGATACCGGGGCGCACCAATATCCTGAGGCTGCAAGCCGATGAGCCGGGGCATTTCCGTGGACAATGCGCGGAATTTTGCGGCACGGGGCATGCCCACATGGTGTTGGCAGTAGAGGCCCATGCGCAGGAAGATTTCGAGGCATGGCTGGAGACGCATCAACATGAATAAGGCAACCGGGAAAGACCCCGCCGCTCTGCATGATGCCTTTATCAAGGTCTGGGGCAATCCCCGCGGCTGGCGTGCGCTGACCATCGTCAACCATACCGCGATCGGCATACGCTTCATGGTCACGGGCGGCGTGTTCTTCCTGATCGGCGGACTGATGGCAATGCTGATGCGCACCCAACTGGCATTGCCGGAGCAAACATTCATCGGCCCCAAACTCTACGATCAGCTGTTCACGATGCACGGCACGGTCATGATGTTCCTGTTCGCGGTGCCGGTATTGGAGGGGCTTGCGCTGTATCTGATCCCGAAAATGATCGGCGCGCGCGATCTGCTGTTTCCGCGGCTCAGCGCTTTCGGTTACTTTTGCTATCTGTTCGGCAGCCTGATTCTGATGGCTAGCCTGGTGCTGGGCATTGCGCCGGCGGGCGGCTGGTTCATGTATACGCCGTTGACCAATGCCGTTTACTCGCCGGGGCCAAACGTCGATTTCTGGTTACTGGGCATTACCTTTGTCGAGATCTCGGCGGTGTCGGCCGGGGTCGAGCTGGTCGTGTCGATCTTGCGCAGCCGCACTTCCGGCATGGAGCTGCTGCACATGCCGCTATTTTGCTGGAACATATTGGTGATGGCGCTGATGATCGTGTTCGGCTTTCCTCCGCTGATCCTGGGCAGCATCCTGCTGGAACTGGAGCGCGCGGCCGGCATGCCGTTCTTCGATGTCGCGCGCGGCGGCGATCCGATTCTTTGGCAGCATCTGTTCTGGCTGTTCGGCCATCCCGAGGTCTATATCCTCTTTCTGCCTGCCGCGGGCATCGTCTCGACGCTGTTGCCGGTATTCGCGCGCCAGCCTATCGTCGGCTACCGCTGGATGGTGCTGGCGGTCATCGCGACCGGTTTCATCAGTTTCGGCCTGTGGGTGCATCATATGTTTGCGATCGGGATCCCGAAGCTGGCGCAGGCATTCTTCTCGATGGCCAGTATGCTGGTCGCGATTCCTACCGGCATCCAGCTATTCGCCTGGCTGGCGACGCTATGGACCGGACGGCCGGTCTATCATGTGCCGATGCTCTGGCTGGTCGGTTTTCTGGTCATCTTTGTGACCGGCGGACTGACCGGTATCATGCTGGCTCTGGTGCCGTTCAACTGGCAGGTGCACGACACGCATTTTGTGGTCGCACACCTGCATTATGTAGTCGTCGGCGGCATGCTGTTTCCATTCATCGCAGGCCTGTACTACTGGCTGCCGCATTTCTCGGGACGCATGCCGTCCGACAAACTCGCTCGCTGGGGTTTCTGGCTGACATTTATCGGTTTCAACATCACGTTTCTGGTCATGCATCTGACCGGTCTGCTCGGCATGCCTCGTCGCGTTTACACGTATCAGGCTGGCCTTGGCTGGGACTTGCCCAACAGCATATCGTCGGTAGGCGGCTTCATTATCGCGATGGGGATCGCTATGGTTTTACTCGATATCGTATTGCATTTTCGCTTCGGCCGTCCCGCCGAAAACAACCCGTGGCAGGCCGATACACTGGAATGGGCGACGGACATGCCGCCCAAGCCTTATAACTTTATCAGCCAGCCTGACTGTCCGACACGGCATCCGATGTGGGATCAGCCGGACCTGCAAACGACGATTGCGGAGGGGCGACATACTTTATCCGAGATCGACCATGGCAGGCGCGAGACCTGGGGTACGGACCCGATTACCGGCAGCATACGCGAAATCATTCATCTGCCCGGCAACTCCTGGCTGCCCTTCTACGCGGCATTGGCGTTGTCGGTAGTGTGCATCAGTCTCCTGATCCGCTCATATAGCCTGGCTGTGATCGCCGTATTGGTCAGCCTGATATTGCTGTTGCGCTGGTCCTGGATCAACGGCGCACACCTGGGCGCTGCTCCCGATGCCAATGTCATGCCCGGCTACCCGCCCCTGCATTCACGCACATTCGATGGCCCCGGTTTGTGGGGCATGGTGGTGACGCTGCTGTCCGATGGCGCGCTGTTTTTATCCCTGTTGTTCGGCTGGCTCTACTTGTGGACCGTCGCGCCGCAGTGGCAAGTGCCCGATACGGCTCCGTTGGCCTGGCTGCCGCTGCTGATCAGCGGCGGTCTGTTGACCGGCGCGGCAATCTGGTTTAATCATGTTGTCAGGCGGTTACGCGAGGGCGTCGATGGCCGTCTACAGAGCCAGTTGTGGGGCATATCGGCATTAGGCCTGGCGCACTTTTGCCTGTTGATCTGGATTTGGTCGGCTTCGACGCTGGTCTCGACACAAACCGCCCACGATGCGGTTATCGCAGTGATGCTGATGTACCAGCTGTTCCACAGCGGACTCGCCATAATCATGACCGCGCTGCAGGCCCGGCGGGTAGCTTATGGCTATGTCGGCAAGGCAGCACCCTACGAAGTGGCCGTTGTAGCGCCCTGGTGGCTGTATACGGCATGTGTATTCTGGTTTAGCTTTGTCGCCATCGTGCTGTTGCCTGGCGCTTGGGGAGGTTTCTGATGCTGTCGCCTTATCATCCGCTGCAACTGGCCCTGGGTCTGGCTGTCTGGATCGTCTGGTTTACATTGATGTACGGGGCCTTGGCTGTCGCCTGCGAACTGGCGCCGCCGCCGCCTGAACACGGGCCCTACACCTGGATCAATGTCGCGCTGCTGTCCAGTACCCTGGCGATTACCGGTCTTCTGCTCTATTGGGCCAATGCCTGTTGGCGCGCGGCGCGAGAAGGCATTGGACCGGTCAGTGAGTCACACCTGTTTATCGCAAGATTGGGTGCCGGCATCAACCTGACGGGGGCCATAGCGACGTTCTGTCTTGGGCTGATGGCGCTGCTATTCCCGCCATGTCTTTAAGGTTTATAGGGGTAGTCCTCGCGTATCTGTCGGTTGATCCGGCGCAGGCGCATGGCTTGATTGAAGGCGCGGACGCAGCGCAGCTCCCGGAAATACTCGGCGGGCTGCTGCTCGTCCTCCTCTGGCTATCCTACTGTATCGGTGCGCGGCGCGTGCGGCCTACGACAGGACGATCGCTGGTCTTTCATGGAGCCAGCCTGATCGCCGCATTGACCATCTTCGCTTCACTGGATATCTGGCTGGATAAGGGTTCGGCCACGCACATGATCCAGCATATGCTGATTATGGTCGTGATCGCGCCGCTTTACGTGCTGGCGAGGCCGTTACCGCAGTGGCTGGCCGCAAGCGGACGGATGGGGGTCAGTCTATGCAAGCCTTTATTGCGCCTGAGCCGTTATCCGCTCTGGACGAGCGGCCTGCAGGGCGTCGCTATCTGGTTCTGGCATGCGCCCAAGTTTTATAACCTGGCGCTGGCAAGTCCTTGGTGGCATCTCGCCGAGCATCTCAGCTTCGCGCTAACCGCCGGCGTATTCTGGTGGTCGATTTTGGGCAGGCGCTCCTCTTTGGCCCTGCCGGTGCTATTGTTTACTCTGATGCATACCGGCATGCTCGGCGCTTTGCTGACCTTTGCACAGACGCCCCTGTACGGCGATTTACTCGATATTCAGGATCAGCAACTGGCCGGCCTGATTATGTGGGTGCCCGGCGGACTGTCTTACCTTATCGCCGGTGTCTGGTGCAGTCTGCGCTGGCTTCGGAAGAATGCGTTAGTGATTGACACCGGTGTTTGAACATCGCTGAATCATAGCGGCAATGCATCACCTTTGACTTTAGGTGGGTGCTGATGCGTAACCATGTCTGATTGAGTTTATAACTTGTTTTTATTACCATGAAGAGCATGAAGAAATAGACTTGAGTGATTTGTCAAACAAAGATTTCTAATCAACTGGGTGCTGATTCCAAAAAATGTCATAAATTTTTACCATGAAGAACTTGAAGAAATTGGTATTGACTTCAGGTGTTATATTGAAACGAAGTCACAAAAACTAAGCTTTTTTATCCCTTGCTTTGAGTATCATACGTAAGCAAGCACCTTATTCGAAAAAGCGCGTTGGCTCTTCCTTTATTATCTTCATGTCCTTCATGGTAATAAAAACAGTTGAAAAATTTTATAAAAAACATTGTGCTGCATCAGCACCCAATCGACTTTAATGTAAGACTATGAAAGGAAAGATTATAAAGTCATCTCTATAGAAAATGCAGGGAGTCAATACCGTAAATTCTTCAAGCCCTTGATGCTCTTCATGGTAAAAACAAATGACATTCCCTGATAATTAACGCAGGTTTCCGACACGCAGCAACTCTGCTGTCTCTTCCATGGCAGCTGTTAGAAATATCAGCCAGGCAGATGCCGTCTTAACATTCAAGCCGAATACGTCTGGTTAAGCCAGCAGCAGAAGGCTAAAATAGCGCCCAAACGCATTTTCACTATTGAAGACACAGCTTCTAACTCATCAGACGGAATCATTGCATGAAAATAATTTCCTGGAATGTCAACGGCATTCGCTCGGTTCAAAGCAAAGGCTTTGCCGAAACGCTCGCGCTACTCGATGCCGACTGCATTCTGCTGCAGGAAACCAAGGCCCAGGCCGACCAGATCGACAAGGCGCTTGAAGGCATCGACGGCTACCGCATTTACTCCAACTGCGCCGAACGCAAGGGCTATGCCGGCGTAACGCTGTTATCCCGGCAAACGCCGCTGCAAATCATCAACGATATCGGCATCGCCGAGCACGACCGCGAAGGCCGCGTGATGGTCGCCGAATTCGAGCATTTTTTCCTGCTCAACGTTTATGTGCCGAATTCGGGCGAGGCATTGGCCCGACTGGATTACCGAAAAATCTGGGATACGGAGTTTCTGGCCTATTGTCAGCAACTGCAAAGCCTTAAGCCGCTGATCGTCTGCGGCGATTTTAATGTCGCGCACCGGGAAATCGATATCGCCCGTCCGAAACCGAATTACAATAAATCGGCCGGTTATACCCAAGTCGAAATCGATGGTTTCAGCCGTTTTATCGATGCCGGGCTGGTCGACACCTTCCGGCATTTTCATCCTGACACCGTCGCCTACAGTTGGTGGAGTTTTCGGGCCGGCGCCAGGGCAAGAAACGTCGGTTGGCGGATCGATTATGTGCTGACCAGTGAAGCGCTGGTTGGGAAAGTCAAGCAGGCCTTTATTCTGCCGGAGATTGTCGGATCGGATCATTGTCCGGTCGGCATCGAGATCGATCTTTAAGGATTCTTAAGCTATGCCCATACGCGAGCAACGGATGCATGCCCACCGCGTTGCATTATCGAAGTGCAGCAGATGCCCCGAGATGATCGGCCCGGTCGTGAGCGGGGGCCCTGTACTCTCGCCGATTCTGCTGATCGGCCAGGCGCCCGGCGATAAGGAAGGGGGCTTTGGCAAACCGTTTGCCTGGACGGCTGGTAAAACGATGTTCAAATGGTTTGAGCGCATCGGGCTTGATGAAGAAAATTTTAGAAAGCGTGTTTATATGGCTGCGGTGTGCCGCTGTTTTCCGGGTAAAAATCCCAAGGGCGGCGATCGTGTGCCGAGTCCGGGCGAAATCGGTAACTGCGCGGGCTGGCTGCAAGCGGAAATCGGTTTGCTTAAGCCCGATCTGATCCTGCCGGTCGGCAAACTGGCGATCGGCCAATTGATGCCCGTCAAAAAACTCAACGAAGTGATCGGTAAACTTCACCCTGTCACTTTTCACGGCCACCGCACAGAGGCGATTCCGTTGCCCCATCCGTCCGGTGCATCGACCTGGCATCGGACCGAATCAGGCCTCGCGCTGCTGGAGTCGGCATTGACGATCCTGCAACACCATCCGTCCTGGCAACAAATTTGCCAAGCCCGTATGTCGGGTATTTTGTAGGTTGGGACTGACGTAAGAAAACCCAGCAATTCAGCTGCAAAGACTTAAAATGTGCGGGTCGGGGTTTGTAACCCCGACCTTAACGTTTTGAATAATACTTGCGCAAAACCTTTCGAACGGGGTTACAAATCCCGTCCGGCATGAATCAGCGGATCAAAATGTTGGGGTTCGTACCTCACCGCCAACCTATAAAGACTTAAACCCTCAACAGCGCCTTGGCCATTCTTTCAGAAAGCTGTTCTTCGACAAATTACGGTTCGTTGGGTGGATGAAGTTCCAGTTCCACTTCATCCAGTTCAAAATTATATTCTTTGCCCAATGCGATCAGTTCTCTGATTTTTTGTACTTCCAACAGTTTTTCCTTGTTCGCTACACGCTATAAGGCGTGTTAATCCAGTTTAAAGTACCGCGACATCACGTTCGGGTAAATAAGAAAAATCTCCGCTAATAGCCTTAAAAACCACTATTCACAACTCCAGCACAGACTTAAACCTTCGTCCTGAGATTCGAAGGATTCAAGTATGTTTTCTTTAATAATCAGCCTGCAGAGAAGTGAATAGTTTAATAGCGTGAACAGGCTTGGGAATGCCAAAGCCGCCGATTTTTAGAGCTAGTGCCTATAGGTGTTCATACGAATTGTGTATTTAGTTCGGAAGATTGTATTGTTAGGACGTGATTGATGGGGTTTTATGAGCTGATGATAACTTCGTTAAAGTCAAAGATAGGCGTCCAGCTTTTTTATTAGGGTTCGGAAACAGATTTGTGTCCGGATGTCAGGATAGATTTTTTTATATGAAGAAGAACATGACAATCAATAATCCGAGAGGTGTGTCATGAAAGTAATCTGCAAATCGGCACGGTTAAATCATATTTTATCAAGGGGGCTGATCCTGAGCTAACCGTTCAAGAGCAATATTCAATTAACGCCATAACAGAAGAAAGGTGATTTTATGTATGTCAATGCTCATGCGCTTCTCTCACTGGTCGCAGGAATTTTGATTCTGGTTCGTCCGGCCTTATTGAATTACATCGTCGCCATTTATCTTATTATCATCGGTGTCCTGGGCTTGGTCAGATGATTTCCCTTAATGTCAAAAAAGCCAATGATATTTTGGATTTTCATCGAAAACTGCCTATACGCCAATTCTTAACCTGGGTTCTTGTGAATCCGTAGATCAACAGAAGGTACACATCATGTTTACAGCTAATACATTCTTGAGATCAGGGGCTTCAGCAGCACTGATAAGCTTACTTTTATTCCTGACGGGCTGCGCATCGGCACCGCCAAAAGAGACGCTCTCCAAGGCCGATGTAGCCATTCAGAACGCAGAGCGGGCTGGGACCTCGCAGTACGAACCACAACTGCTAAGCAGCGCCCGCACAAAACTCGATCGCGCCAAAAAAAATATGGCTGATGAGGAAAATGACGAGGCACGCAGAATGGCCGAACAAGCCCTTGCCGAAGCGACTTTGGCTAATGCCAAAGCCGAGGCGGCAAAACAAGCCGAGCAGGCGAATGAAATGAAGAAGGCGATCGACGCCTTGAAACAGGAAACTTCGCGAGCAAGCGAAGCTCAATAACCAGCCATATTGGAGGCGTACCATGCGATCACTAATCCCTTTCCAGCCATTATGGCTGATCAGAATATCCCTTGTCCTATGGAGCGTATTGATGGCAGCTTGCGCACCAACCGTCAATATGAGTCTTGAACGAGCCCGGACGGACTATCAACAAGCTTCAAACGAACCCGCAGTGAAGGCCCATGCTTCCGCGGATTTGTTTGCCGCGGAAAAACTGCTGCAGCAAGCCGAAGCCTCCTGGCAGGAGGATAATGATACCGACGAAACAGACCATCTTTCTTATCTGACAAGCCGGAAGATTGATTTGGCACGAGCCATGGCTAGTCAGGCTGCATCGAAAAGAGCCTTTGAAGAATTAAGTGCGCAAAAAGACCAGATTCGCCTGCAAGCCCGCGAAGCTGAAATCGCGAAGCTGAAGGCCAAAAAAGTCCCGCAAGGCATTCTGGTGACCTTGGGCGATGTTCTGTTTGATACGGCGCGTTCCAATCTCAAAGCCGGGAGTCTTCAGAAGATCTACCCCTTGGCGGAGTATTTGAAAGGGTATGCCGAAACTATGGTTAAGATCGAGGGCCACACCGACAGCCAAGGTTCTGCGAACTATAACGCCGAACTATCGCAACGGCGGGCCGAGGCCGTTAAAAGTTTTCTGGTCAGCAACGGCATCGCACCGGAACGAATCAGCGCACAAGGCATGGGCGAGGATTATCCGATTGCGACGAACTCAACCGCCGCGGGTCGCCAACAAAACCGCCGTGTCGAAGTGACCATTACCGATGTCCCCAAAACAATGGCGCCAGTTTATCCTGGCAAAGGCATGTGATGGGTGCTGATGCAGCACAATGTTTTTTATAAAATTTTTCACCTGTTTTTATTACCATGAAGGACATGAAGATAATGAAGGAAGAGCCAACGCGCTTTTTCGAATAAGGTGCTTGCTTGCGTATGATACTCAAAGCAAGGGATAAAAAAGCTTAGTTTTTGTGACTTCGTTTCAATATAACACCTGAAGTCAATACCAATTTCTTCAAGTTCTTCATGATCTTCATGGTAAAAATTTATTACATTTTTTGGAATCAGCACCCAAATAGAGATACCTTAAGCAGTTGCTTCAACTGTATTTTTGGGTTTTGTAATTGTGCGAGGCAAGCATTGGTGTAATCGTTCGACAAGCTCAGGAGAGCCTTGCCGCACCAAGTCGAAAACGATTTATTCAGTGCTTCCCCAGATAACATCCCAATTTTATTTTGTTTTATTTTATGGAAGGAGAATCAGTCATGTCTACTCATAATCATCCCCGCCGAATTGTATTGCGTAGTTTATTTGCTACCGGATGCGCATTGTGCCTGCCACGTTTGAGTCTGGCCCAGTCGGGTAAGATGGCCAAGGCGCAAGCGCAATACCAGGATCAACCGAAAGGTGATCAGAAGTGTGGCAACTGCATGCATTTTATCCCGCCTGATTCCTGTATGGTGGTCGAAGGAAACATCAGCTCCGATGCGTGGTGCAGGCTTTGGGTTAAGAAGCCTGCGGAAGCGCCAATCGGCAAAATGTGATGCCCATTCAAGTAGCTGTGCAATGGGTCACTGCCGTGAGGAATAGTGATCGCGCTTAGCCAACCGGCAAACCGAGGAATACACTCATGAAAATAAATTTCTCTTTAAGCAATATGGAACCAATCTTGGCCTTGATCTCCGGCATTCTCATTTTGATTATGCCCCAGCTTTTAAATCTTATCGTGGCCATTTATCTGATCGTGATCGGTGCATTGGGATTAACCTCCAGACTTTGAAACTATTTCATATTATGGGAGCTGAACATGAAAACAAGATACTTGGCCATTCTGGCATTGATTTTGTCATTAATAGGTTTCACGGCTATCGCAGACGAGAAGGAAACCGAGCAAACTTCGGATATTTGGCTTAAAGCGAAAATCGTGACGACTTACGCTTTAAGCGAACATCTGAATCCTTTCACGATAGACGTCGATGTGAACAATGGTATGGTTACCTTGACCGGCACGGTGGAAAGCGACATCGAAAGTGACTTGGCCGGCGAAATTGCGAAAGGCGTCAAAGGGGTCAAGAATGTCGACAACAAATTGAACACCAGTCCTGAAGCGCAACGCAATCCTGAACAAAGTTCATTCCTGCATTTTGTGGAAGATGCCAATATCACCGCCAAGGTGAAATCCAGGCTGTTGCTGAACCCAAATACGCATGGTTTGAAAATTCATATAACAACAAAAAATGGTGTTGTATTCCTTGAATGAGAGTTGAATTCGGATATCGAGGCTGATTTGGTGCGCCAAATAGCTCGTAATACGAAGGGGGTAGTCGATGTTGAGGATAAACTGACAATAAGGAAAAAATAGCCCCCAATGAATGAAGACATCAACACGATGGTTGTTGAAAAATCACCTGAAGCTTTGGAGCATTATCCTGCGGAAAGATTCGCGATAGGTTTTCATGTCCTTTCATATTGCTGCTCGGCGACATACGGAAGCATGAAATGCGACCGAAAAATCAATCGTGCGCATTTTCTTTTTAGATTGATATGATGGGTTGCGCTATGGATGCGGTCAGGTAAAAGATAGGGCCTTTATGTACTCGCTCGGGTGCACGGCTTACAATACCAAAAGCATGGATTCATCAGTAGGGCGGGCAAAAAAGCCTGCCCACTCTACTGACGGCTACATGCAGTTGTGACTCGACTCGAGAGTATGGAGTGAACTGCCTTACAGAGTCTTAAACTCTCAACAAAGCCTTAGCCATTCTTTCAGAAAGCTGTTCTTCGACAAATTGCGGTTCGTTGGGCGGATACAGTTCCACTTCATCCAGTTCAAAATTATATTCTTTGCCCAATGCGATCAGCTCCCTGATTTTTTGAACGGCTAACAGTTTTTCTTTCAATTTTGGATCTGCTTTTGCTAGTTCAGAGAATGCTTTTATTTGTGCAATTGACATGGTGTTTACTCCTATGGTTTAAAAATATGCTTTGCATTACAAAGCAGTTGATGAAAAATCGAGTGTTCGCTACACGCTATAAGGCGTGTTAATCCAGTCTTTAAGTACCGCGACATCGCGTTCGGGTAAATAAGAAAAATCTCCGCTGATATCCTTAAAAACCGCTAAACCGCAGTGCGGGGAAACCAGCTTGCCTTTAACCATATAAAAGAACCAGGCAAAGGGATAACCCGCCTGCCGGTCGAAACGGGCCAACAGGTTATGCAGCGGGGTGCCTTTCTTGCCGTTGATATCGTCCAGTTGCGGCACGTTTTTTTGCTGGGTATTGATAAGTTCGACGTTGATGATTTGTTCCCCGAAGCGTCCGGTATGCCTGAAAGGCCGGACAATCCAGTCATCGGAAAGTGCGGCTTTTTGCTGGGCGCTGCTTCGGTTCCAGTCATCCATAAAACGTTGTGCCGGATGTTCTTTGATATGGTATTTATTGATTTCATCCATGAAAATCGACACGTCAGTTTTACGTCGATAAGAATAACGCGACGTTCCAATACAGAATGTTTCTATGCATTCCGGCTCCAGTGGATCAATAAATTCTTCTAAATCTTCCGGCGGATTATGCTCATTAACCAGTAAGCGATCCGACATCTCATGGGTTTTATCGATGTCGATCTGGATGAACTGTTCCGCTTTGCTGCCGGTTTGAATAACAAAATACAGGGTATTGCCGGTCTGCCGTGTGGCAATCAGCTTTTGCTCCCGTGCGTGATCGATCAGGGTTTGCAGGTTTTTGCCGCATTCGATATAGGTTCTTTCCGTCCATTCGATCAAATCATTGGCGATACGGTTGCCGTCCATATCGACAATGCCGCCCAGGCGATACCATTCGGCGCCTGTTCTGGCTAAGCGAATCGGATAGCCGGGGTTCAGCGATTGAAGTTTAGCGAGTATTAATTCATCGTTGTGGTCGGGCAGGGTGTGCTTACAGATTTTTGCAAGCTGTTGCCCATTCATCTGAAAAGGTTGATCAGCCATACACTGTTTCCTATTTCTCGTGCCCATGTGTTGCATGGGCAATGCTTGTTAATCGTTCCTGCGCCACCGCCCTGACATCAGGCTCGGGATCGTCAAGCAGACCGACCAATGCTTCGGCAGCAACGCGTTGGGCCGCGGTATAACGCACCACCCAGTCGGCATCATTGAGCATGATTACGACATCATCGGGGTTCATCCGTTCGGCGACAATGCGCCTGACTTCAGGTGCATTGTCATGAGCCATTAAACCCAGGCTGACTTCGGGCAAACGTTCGGCAACGATTTTTCGTACTTGCAGGTCTATATCGCGAATAAAGCGGAACAGGCGTCCTTCCGGCAGTCTTCCGGCTATCGTTAATCTGACGATATAGTCTTGATCGCCAGCCATCTTTTCCAGATCGGCGGGCGCAATACGATCGGCTACGGTCATGCGTACTTCTCTATCCGGATCATCGATTAACAGATGCAGCTGGGACACGGGTATCCGATAGGCGATTGCGCGCCTGACCACTTCATCTTCATCATGAATCAGCTCGGTCAATGCCTTTTGCGGTGCATAACGGACCGCAATAGCGCGCCTTTCCCAAAAATTGTCGTGCAGATAGTGCTCGGCATAACCGGGGTTAACGCGAAAAAAGCGGTCAATCTGCCGGCCGCTTTCAACGAATACACAGGTGTCGCCGGGCATGCAGCGCCCCATCAGCAGCGTCTTGCCGCGAAAAGGACAAAGGCTGCAATCGGCAAAAGGAACGCTGACAGGGCTTTCACGACTGGACATGCGATAACTTCCGTTTAGTCCGCGATGACTTCTGCAACGACGATGCCCGTGGCAACGTCATAATCATTGGTCAGGCACAGACAGTGTTCCCGGCCATCAACTAAATAAAGGTTGAACTCTTTATGCTCAATGACCGGCGTGTTATTGGGCAGATCGTCATCCATGCAGTAAGTGAAATGGATACTTGGGTATTGCTGTCTTAGTACCGACAAATTCGCCTGGAGCGAATTTGAACGGCCTGCGGCCGGCCCGGAGGGTGAAACACAGGGATGTGTTTCATAATCCGTGGTTTCATCGACACCCAATGCTTCGATTTCTGCCGCTATGGCGTTGACTTGATTTGTGGTAATCATCCCGTCGCTTCCCTTTCAAACCTGAATCGATTAGTTGCATCAATGCCCATAACTTTAGCCAGCCAGGGCGGCGGAGTACCGGCAATAACGGTTTGCAGCTGATCAATGATGTCGGCAATGGTGTCAATGCCGGGCAGCTTCATGGGATGTATGCCCAGCTTGACAATCTTTGCCGCCGCAGGACCGCCAACCGAGGCGATATAAAGCACCTGGCAATCCTGAATCAGTTCCGCCCTGAACACGTTTTTATCATCCACTTCCAGGCCCTTAGGTATGTCAGGGTTGCGGATGTCGATTAACCGGGCCTCATCGGCTGAAATCTGATAAACCATGAATTGGCTGCAAGAACCGAAATGGCCATCAACGTTAATGCCGTCATTACTGGCGCAGGCGATACGAACGGAGCCGGGCATATCGCCGTCAACATAGGCTTGTCGTTCCTGCACGCCTGCATGGGAATGCAGACCGGATTTAAGAATGCTTAAAGCATGCGTCAATAAAGGCTCGTCGACATCTAAAAACTCACCCGCCACCGCAGTTTTAAGTGCTTTCAGATTAATGCCGACAATTTTTTCTTCAGTGATAGGAAGGCCGATGCAATTAGTCAATACTGAAAGCAAGCGTTTGGCATCAGTATCGGGCAAAGCGCGAGCCGCCAGCCCGATACGTAAAGCCAGTTCTCGCGAGAGTGTAGTCTGGCTGTTCATCTGCTTATGCCTCTAAAGGTAAAATGCAGTTATCGATAGGGCATACTTTGACACATTGGGGTATGTCAAAATCGTCCTTGCATTCGGTGCAGGTTTTTTTGTCGATTTTAAAGACAATAGAACCTTCCGTGATCGACATGGTTGGGCAGACCGGTTCGCAGTCGCCGCATGAAATACAATCCGCTTCAACAATATATAAAGCCATGATTATTCTCCTGAATCTAAACGTAAGGCGCGTAGGGTAAGAGGGAAGTCGGGCTGTTCATTCATCGGTTCGAAATAATATTTTGAACCGTCGCTGAGTAGAACTTCACCGCCCCATTTGTCGGGGCTATCGAATTCAACGGATTCCGCCACTTCTTCCAAATCTTTTTTAGGCACATAGAAGACTAATTTGCCCTCTGCATTTTTTTTCAACATAACACTAGGCATAGCGTTCTCCGTTTACACGCATTTAAGGGTGTGGGGGCGACTTCAGTCGCCCCCACATACTTTCGATAACTTAACGAATCAAATCGTAGTTATAGTCCGTTGTACCCATGTCTTTGGTTTCTTTATCCAACTGTTCCAGCACGGCATTAACCAGGGTTGTCAGCATATAAATAGCGCCTTCGTAACCCAGAGTTGTCATTCTGTGCAGATGGTGCCGGTCAAAGATCGGGAAGCCAATGCGGATCAACGGCACTTCAAACTCTTCGCCTTTATAGAAGGTGTCGCGTTGAATGAACTTGCCGTAAGAATTGCCGATCATGAAGTCCGGCTTGTTGGTAAAGACCAATGAACGGAAATGCCATAAATCTTTGCCGGTATGGACTTGAGTTTTTTGTCCGTAAGGCGAATCGCTGAGCATTTTCTCGATGGCTTTTTTCCAACGTTTGTTGGCATGGTTGCACAATACATCGGTCGGCTCGGCGCCCATTTCCAGCAGGAATTTGGTCATGCCCATCACGAAATCCGCATCGCCGTACAAGGAAAACTTCTTGCCGTGCATCCAGGTGTGCGAGTCGGTCATCATGTCCACCAAGCGACCGCGTTCCAGTTCCAGAGAAGCAGGAATCGGTTTGCCGGTCAGTTCGGAGATTTTCATCAGGAATTCATCGGTCCATTCCAGGCCCATCGGAATATTGATGGCGGTAGCGGGTTGATGCATGATGGTTTGCACATACTTTTTGGTTTTTTCCAACTGCCAGGGTTGCAGCAACAAGGTGTCGATCGCATTAGGCGCGTCTTTCACTTCAGCCTGGGTAGTGCCGCCCGCATATAGGCGGAAGGTGCCGTCAGCCGGTGTATCCAATACTTCGGAAGGATCGCTCAATAACGAGTAATCGACGCCCATTTCCTTCATCATGCGATGCATGACGCGGTAGTTGCCCAGATAGGTTTCAAAGCCGGGAACCAGGTTGATCTTGCCGTTTGAACCGACTTTCTTGTCGTCCATATGATTCAGGGTGAAATACTTCAACATGCCTTCGAACATATTGTCCCAGCCGGTGGTATGGCTACCGACAAAGCTTGGGGTATGCGCATAAGGTATTGGAAATTCCTGCTCGATATGTCCGGCTTTTTTAGCGTTATTGATAAACGCATTCAAGTCGTCACCGATAACTTCAGCCATACAGGTGGTTGATACGGCAATGATCTCCGGCTTATACAACGCTTTGGCATTTTCCAAACCGGCCATCATGTTTTTCTGTCCGCCGAAAACCGCCGCATCTTCAGTCATGGAGTCGGAAACGCAGGCAACAGGCTCTTTGAAATGACGGTTGAAATAGGTACGGAAATAAGCGACGCAACCTTGCGAACCATGAACATAGGGCATCGTCTTTTCAAAACCCAGCGCACAAAGCACCGCGCCTAAGGGTTGGCAAGCTTTAGCAGGGTTTACGGTTAACGCTTCACGGTTAAAATTGAGTTCTTGGTATTCCTTGGTGGTGGTCCACTGAAACACTTCATCAATTTTTTCCTGGGGATGACGCTCTTCATAAGCTTCACGTTTGTTGGCGAGGCTTTCCTTGTATTCATCGTTACGGAATAAAGGGTAGCTCGGTTGTATGTTTTCGACTTCTTGACTCATGATAATCTCCTACGCGCCACTAATCTGTGGACGACGGTTGAAGGAGTAGGAGCGGTTGAGGGGGAATCCCGCTCCTACACAAAATTAAGCGCTTGCGGCGACCGCTACAGCTGAATTTTCAGCTGTTTTCCAGGGCACTTTCACCTGTTTCCAACAAGGGTTATTCAGTGTCATGTCCATATCTCGTGCAAAGATCGCAAAGCCGTCATAGCCGTGATAAGGGCCGGAATAATCCCAGGAGTGCATTTGACGGAACGGAATGCCCATTTTTTGGAAAATGTACTTTTCCTTGATGCCGGAACCGATCAAATCCGGTTGAACCCGCTTAACGAATTCTTCAAACTCATAACCGGTCACGTCGTCATAAATCAGCGTCGCATTGCCCATTTCCTTGATGGTGCGGTCATAGTCATCGTTGTGGCCGAATTCATAACCGGTACCGACCACTTCCATGCCCAAGTCTTCATACGCACCGATCACATGACGCGGACGCAAGCCGCCGACATACAGCATTACGCGTTTGCCTTGCAGACGCGGTTTGTATTTGGCGATAACCGCATCGTAATCGGACTGATATTTGGCGATAACCTTTTCAGCGCCTGCCTGAATTGTTTCATCAAACAACGCAGCAATCTTGCGTAACGATTCGGCAATTTTGGTAGGGCCAAAGAAGTTGTACTCGATCCAGGGGATTTTGTATTTTTCTTCCATGTGCCGTGCAATGTAGTTCATTGAACGATAGCAATGGATCAAATTCAGTTTCACCTTGGGCGTTTTTTCCATTTCCGCAATCGTACCGTCACCGGACCATTGGGCGACAACGCGCAAACCCATTTCTTCCAGCAAGGTACGCGAAGCCCAGGCATCGCCGCCGATGTTGTAGTCTCCGATCACCGCGACATCATAAGGCGTGGTGGGGAAGCTATCGTCGCCGTCGCGGTTTTCCAATACCCAGTCCCGAATCGCATCATTCGCAATATGATGGCCCAGCGATTGGGAAACGCCGCGAAAACCTTCGCAACGAACCGGCACCACAGGTTTGCCGATTTCCTTGTTGGCTTTCTTGGCGACCGCTTCAATATCATCGCCAATCAAGCCGATAGGGCATTCAGATTGAATGCTGATACCTTTGTTTAACGGGAATAATTGTTCGATTTCGTTCATTATTTTCGCGAGCTTTTTATCGCCGCCGAAAACAATATCTTTTTCCTGAAAATCGGAAGTAAAGTTCATCGTGCCGAAGGTATTGATGCCCGTCGTACCGACATAATAGTTACGACGACCGGCACGCGAATACTGACCGCAGCCGACCGGGCCGTGCGAGATATGAATCATATCTTTAATCGGGCCCCAAACCACGCCCTTGGAGCCGGCGTAAGCGCAACCGCGAACGGTCATAACGCCGGGCAAAGATTTACGGTTTGAGGTAATACATTTGTTTGATTTTTCCAGGGATTGATCGTTAACGGTTAAATGTTTAGCGCGATCTTTCCTGGCTTGTTCCGGATAGACTTCCAGCACTTCTTGAATAAGCGCTTCGGTCTCTTCTTTTGTTAAAGCTGCCATGATTGTCTCCAACTTATGCCGCGGGTAATCTCCCGACAGGCAGGTTTTAGGACGGAATGTCTGTGGAGGCGACGCAAGGCGCCTTTACCCTTTCAGTTGATGGGCGACTAAAGTCGCCCCCACAGTACGATAAATCAGGTTTTAAGCGACCGCTTCTGCGGCTGCCGTTACACCAATGATAGATTCGTCTTCCTGATCGATAATGCCGAACTCCATCATCAATTCTTCCAGCTCATCCATCGTGATGGGTGTAGGAATGACGAAATTCTTGTTATCACGAATTTTTATCGCTAAATCGCGGTACTCTTGCGCCTGTTTATGTTCTGGTTCGTATTCGATAACGGTCATACGACGAATTTCAGCACGTTGTACGACGTTGTCACGCGGTACGAAGTGAATCATGGTCGTACCGATTTTTGCAGCCAGAGCCGAGATCAATTCATCTTCACGTGCAGTTTCACGTGAGTTACAAATCAAGCCGGCCAAACGTACGCTGCCTGAGTTGGCGTATTTCACAATACCCTTAGCAATGTTATTAGCCGCATACATCGCCATCATTTCTCCCGAGCAGACGATGTAAATTTCTTGCGCCTTGTTTTCACGGATTGGCATGGCAAAGCCACCACACACAACATCCCCAAGTACATCATAAAAAACGAAGTCAAGTTCATCATCGTAAGCACCTTCTTCTTCGAGGAAGTTAATCGCCGTGATTACACCGCGACCCGCACAACCGACGCCAGGCTCAGGACCGCCTGATTCAACACATTTAATGCCGCGGTAACCCGCTTTCAGTACATCTTCAAGTTCCAAATCTTCAACACTGCCCGCTTCAGCAGCCAAGCTCATAATGGTGGTTTGAGCTTTTGCATGAAGAATTAAACGGGTAGAGTCAGCTTTTGGATCGCAACCGACGATCATTACACTGTTACCCAATTCCGCTAACGCAGAAACCAGATTTTGAGTTGTAGTAGACTTACCGATTCCACCTTTACCGTATATTGCACATTGACGTAATGCCATGATCTTCTCCTCTTATAGGACGTTGTTGTTAATGACATTAGGACTAAAGCAAGCGCTGTGCCAGTTGCTGTTATTGTATTTATGCTGTTGAATTGTATTGATTATTCTGGTTTATGCAAAGAGCAGGCAACGTTGTATTTCAAACATTTTGTTATGTTCTGTAAGCTTAGTAACAGTGCGGTTATTTAACCTTGTCCTCATACCCATAGGAATCTACGCAAGCCATTTATCGTTCCCACGCCGGAGCGGGGGAACGATGTCAAGTTGTGGGACGGGTATTGAAGGTTTTGTGTTTGCAGACAGTAGGCGGATTGTTACAAACAGAACAAAAGTATCTCTGGCGTTTTTAATAGAGGCATATTTAACCTGTTGTTAATCATGTAGTTAAGCTGTTTATCAAAAGCCGTGGAAAACTGGATTAAATATTGCTTAAGTAAAAGACACACCTACTTAATAATGGAGTTTGCAATGTCTGCTACTGTCTTTTCTGAAATACTAAACGGTTTGTTTGAAAACAAGGTCGTGCCTTATCTGGGACCGGGCGCGCTTTTCGATGCAACCAATAAACTAACCGGGGCGCCCATGCCTGCGGACAGCCATAGCCTGATTTTGGCGATGAATAACGGCAAGCCGATGGCACCCAAGCTCATGTATGAGTTTCCCAGGGCGGCGATGAATCAGGAGCTCAAAAGAGGCAGGAACTTTCTGGGCCAGTTTCTGACCAAGTTATACGGCGAAACCGAATGGACGAGTGCGTCAGTCCATAATTGGCTGGCGGAATGGAAACCCGCTTATGTCGTCGATATCAATCGGGATACCCAACTACAAGACAGCTATGCCGATGAAGAACATACGCTGATTGTCGGTGTTGCAAGAATCACCGCCAGCGACTTTCGATTCAAAATATATCACTTCGACGGCAGCGATTATTTTGAAATCCCGCAGGAACAGGTTGACCGTAGGCTGCCCATTTTGTTTAAACCGATGGGTACGCCTAAACCGGAAGCCAACTACATCGCTTCGGATGCCGACTATGTCGATTACATCAGCGAATTAATGGGAGGCTTCGCTATTCCGGATTTCCTTAAAAAGTACCGCAAGGGCAAACAATACCTGTTTATAGGCATGCCGTTAAACAGGGATTCGGAACGCATGGTGATGAGCGATATCGTTTACGGCGCGGCAGAGAAAAAAGGTTGGGTTTTGAACAAGAACCCGACCGATAAGGAAATCCGCTATTGTAAAAAAATAGGCCTGGAAATCCTGGATGCGGGTGTTGAAGACCTGCTGGATGCCGCGAATCCTGCGCTGCTTGGCGCGGCATAGAGGTTCAATCAACTGATGACTCAGTCCGACGCATTCACTAATCATCGTCTGCTGCTTTACTATAAAGGCGACATCAGCGCCTTGATGCTGTTCGCCCAGCACAGCAACGGCAGCATCTGCTTTCCGGAGCCTTTGCCCGCGTTGTCCAGCGCTCTGGAACCTGAAGAATTCATCACCGAAAAAGTCAGTACTCATCCGGCCATGTTGGTCAACAACATCAACCGGCTTTTGCAACTGGACAATGACCTATTGCGCGTCGAATTGGAGTTCAGCGAACAAATCGATACGCCCGGCGGCATTATCACCGTGCATATGGCGCGCTTCATGTTGCTCGACCCGCCGCACAAACTGATGCAAAGCCGGGATTGCCGGATGCGGACCTTGCCGGAACTGCGCGGCAGGCCGCCTGCCGAAATGGAATTGTTGCGTCGCGCCTATACCAAGGTGATGTAGGCCCGAGATGTTTGATTTCATGGACATGAGCTTTGATGAACCCGGCGAGCAAACAGCGTCGGAGCCGTATATCCCGGATGCCGGCGAGTGCATGCGTTGCGGCATGTGCGTCAGCAGTTGCCCGACCTTCCGTCTGTTCCCGATTGACGAAGAAACCCCGCGCCGACGCATTCGCACCATCAGCAAGATTCTGGTTGAAAACCTGCCGATCAGCGCAGATGAACGTCGACATCTGGATAACTGCGTGCAATGCCGGGCCTGCGAAAGCGTTTGCCCAAGCCGGATGGCCTACGGGCAGTTGTTCGATCAGGCTCAGGCCGGGTTAAAGGTTACATCGGGTTGGCTGGCAAGACTGGCGTTCAGGCTGATTGAAAACAAGGACTGGCTGAGGCGGTTAATGCCGCTGTTGGCCGTTTATCTGAAATCGGGCTTGCAAAAACCGTTACGGCGTAGCGGATTGCTGAAAAAACTGCATTTGGCGGATGCCGAAGCCTTGCTGGGTAAGCCGGCATTGCAGGCATTGGCTGTTTCCTATCCTGCCAGCGTCACGACACGCGGCCGGGTCGCGCTGTTCACCGGTTGTATCGCCGAACATTTCGACCGTGAGACCTTGCCGGCGGCGATCAAACTGCTTAATGCGATAGGCTATGAGGTGCTGGTGCCGCCGCAACAAGGCTGCTGCGGCGCGATACACCAGCACAACGGCCAGTCTGCCGCCGGTTTGATCGACGACAATATTGCGGTTTTCAATGCGCTGGATGTCGATGCCGTGCTCCACACCGCCACCGGCTGCGGGGCGATGTTAAGCGAGTATCAAAATGATGATGACGCGGGACAACTGTTCCGGCAACGCTTGTGCGACATCAACGATTTTCTGCTGGAATTCTGGCCGGACGACCTGCAACTGACGGCATCAGAACTGAAAGTCGCAGTCCACGAGCCATGCAGCCAGCGCAACGTGCTCAAAAACCAGCAAGCCGTTTATGCGCTGCTGCAAAAGATCCCCGGTCTAAGTGTTGTCGCGCTGGCCGACAACCCCATCTGCTGCGGCGCGGGCGGCAGCTACATGCTGACTCATCCCGACAACGCCGGGCAGTTGCGGGCTTTAAAACAGCAAATCATCGCCGCTACCTCAGCTGATGTGGTGGTCAGCGGTAATTTTGGTTGCGGGATTTTTCTCAGCGCCGATGGCGGCAGAGTGGAGCATCCTGTGCAGTTGCTGGCTCGACAGTTGCCATCCTGCCGCACTATTTCCAAAGCATTCATTCTTTCAACGTCATTGACGGGTTGCTCGATAGCTGTTCCTTGAGCCTGATTTCATAGGGTTTCAGAAGGGCTCGCTGCGATCAAGATTACGGCAA
The DNA here is from genome assembly GCF_037671525.1 of Methylobacter svalbardensis. Lineage (NCBI taxonomy): Bacteria > Pseudomonadati > Pseudomonadota > Gammaproteobacteria > Methylococcales > Methylococcaceae > Methylobacter > Methylobacter svalbardensis. The sequence continues at coordinate 92,095 of NZ_JAWPOH010000001.1, read as the reverse complement.
AAACTGAGCCGCCACAAACATCCGACCGCAGGTTGCTTGGAAGCCACAGCGTTAAAGGTACCCGGCAGTTGCAAAAAGTTACGCAAGATTTGGGCGGATAGCGGATATAGCGGCCTATTGGTTCAATAGGCCGCTGAATGTTTTAAATTTTGCCTGGCGGTAGTATTACGTCCAAAAGAAACGCGTGGGTTTACTTTGCTGCCTAGGCGCTGGGTCGTCGAACGAACATTTGGCTGGTTAAACCATTCGCGCCGTCTCAGTAAAACCTATGAACGACTGATTCTAAAAGAATAGTTTCCAGGCGTTACCTTGTCCCAAACACTATGATGGTTTTGCCGTGTGCGGTAATGAGTTTTTTATTTTCCAGTTCTTTTAACACGCGTCCGGCCATTTCTCTTGAGCAGCTGACCATGCGACCGATTTCTTGTCTGGAGATATGCAACTGCATGCCGTCGGGGTGTGTTATTGCCTCGGGACCTTTACACAAATCCAACAAGGTTCGGGCAATTCGCCCTTCAACATCCATAAACGCCAGATCGCATAAATTACGGCTGGTTTTTAATAGTCGTATCGATAATTGTTCACCTATCATGAATAAAATATCAATTCCATGTCTCCCCAGAAGTTCTTTTTTCAAAACCTGGCGCAGTCGTTCGTAGCCTATTTCGGCCAGTTGGCACTCGCTACGTGTTTTAACGGTGACTTTTCGTGCTTCAGTCGCTTTAAAAACGCCAATTTCACCGATAAAGTCATTTTTATTCAAGTAAGCGAGTATTAGCTCATGTCCGCCCTCAGCTTCTTCAACACAGATACTGACCGACCCGTCTACTATAAAATATAGTCGGTCTCCGATATCGCCAGGCCGGATAATGGTGGATTTGGCGGGATATTTTTTGATATGGCAAAAGCGTAAAAAATGTTCCAACGCTTCTTTATTGGGGGGGGCTTGGATTTTAAGTGTCATAGCAACAATTTATCTATTATAAGTAATGTGGTAAATACGGCTAATAATGCAAGATTCTAACAAAAAATCAACATAGTTACTCTGGTAATAAGCATTTTTATGCTACTCTATGCCTCATTTTTAACCTGGAAAATAAATACATGCAAGTAACAGTCAAATGGGTCGATGGCGTGATGTTCGTCGGCGAAACCGACAGTGGGCATGCTGTTGTCATGGACGGTCCTCCAGACCACGGTGGTCGTAATATCGGTATGCGCCCCATGGAAATGCTTTTATTGGGCGTGGGCGGTTGTTCCTCTTTTGATGTGGTGCAGATTTTACAAAAAGGCAGAAATGATTTTGTTAAGTGTGTGGCCGAGGTTACTGCCGAACGGGTTGATGCTATCCCGAGCGTGTTTAGCAAAATCCATCTGCATTTTATCGTTACCGGCCATGATTTAAAGGCGTCGGCTGTTGAAAGAGCAGTAAAGTTATCCGCAGAAAAATATTGTTCTGCATCCATTATGCTGAGCAAGGCAGTGGAAATTACCCATGATTTTGAAGTTATTGAGGTTTAACTACTTTGAACAAATTGCAATTACACGGCTTTAATAATTTAACAAAGTCACTGAGTTTTAATATCTATGACATCTGTTATGCACCGGCTGAACAGCAGCAGGCTTATATCGAGTATATCGATGAAGCTTATAATGCCGATAAATTAACCCAAATCCTTAAGGATGTCGCCGAAATCATCGGCGCACAGGTTCTTAATATAGCCCGTCAGGACTATGAGCCGCAAGGCGCCAGCGTTACCATGCTGATCTCCGAGGGCGAAGCGCCGCCACCGCCCAGCATGAATAGCCAATCGCCCGGTCCCTTGCCGGAAACGGTGCTGGCGCATCTGGATAAAAGCCATATTACCGTCCATACTTATCCTGAAAGCCATCCTGATAACGGCATCAGCACTTTTCGCGCGGATATTGATGTTTCCACCTGCGGCCGGATTTCGCCGCTGAAAGCGCTCAATTACCTGATTCACAGCTTTGAATCCGATGTGGTGACCATGGATTATAAGGTGCGTGGCTTTACCCGCGACATTTCAGGAAAAAAACATTATATCGATCATAAAATCACGTCTATTCAAAACTATATTGCTATAGATACGCAAGAAAGTTATCAGATGATCGATGTGAACGTGTATCAGGAGAATATTTTCCACACCAAAATGATGCTCAAGGAAACCGAGCTGGAAAACTATTTATTCGAGAAGGAATGCAACTTGTCCGTCGATCAAAAAGCGAAAATAGAAAGTAAGCTGCACAAGGAAGTGACCGAAATTTTTTATGGGCACAATTATCGTCAGCGTTATGAAGAAGTTAAGTCCTGATCTTGATTAAATGAGGGCGACCGGGAGGTCGCCCTTTACGCTTTAATTATTGTTTATAAACGTTCATTTTTTTAGCGACAGATCCGATTACTTTAATTGCCGCGCAATTAAAGTAATCGGATGCAGCACTTCCAGTACGATTCCACGCTCCCTGAGTCCCGCCGCTATATGCAAAGCGCAGCCAATGTTGGAGCTGAGCAGATATTCGGGAGGCTGCTGTAAAGCGGCTTCCAATAGGTCGCCTAACAAGGCATCGGCCATTTGCGGATGATCCAGCATATAACTGCCCGCTGAACCACAGCATTGTACCGTTGCAGGCAGCGGTGATATTTTAATACCGGGGATTTGTTGCAGTAACTTTAGCGCTCCTTGCTCCTCGCGCATCACGTTTTTTAACGAACACGGTGTATGCAGGCACACCGATGCAGTCAATGGCAGCAGTTGCTCGCTAAGATTACAGCCTGATTTGATTAAAAACTGACTGATATCAACCACTTTTCCGGCAAATTCAGCCTGTTGATATTCCTGCATCTGACTGCCGCAACCGCTGGCGATGGTGACTATCGCATCCAGGTTGTTATCGGCAAAAGCACCGCAATTGGTTGCCGCCAGGCGATCGTAAGTTCCTTTATCGCCATCATGCAAATCCAGTGCGCCGCAACAGCCTTGCCGTTCGGGTACGGAGACATTAAATCCTGCTGCGGTTAACACCTTGATGGCCGCATTGACGGTCTGATGATCCAGCAAAGCCCCCATGCAGCCTATAAACAAGCCTACGTTGCCCCTGATTTCGGTAGTTGCCGGATAATGCGGCGCCAATGCTGTGGGCTCATGATAATCGGGTAATAGGCGATCAACCTTGTCCAGTCTTAACAATCCGGGCAAGTTTAGCGAGCGAGCCATTTTTTGCAAGCGAGTGGTTTGGTAAAGCCTTAAACCCGATTGCGCCAGACGCGCGGTGGTTTTGTTATGGGAGACTCTTTTTAATAGCGACACCGACAGCGTCGCATCGCGTTCCTCCCTGATTTGTTCGCGAAAGTTGTTAATCAATCGCCCATAAGGCACGACAGCAGGACAAACCCGTTCACAAGAACGGCATAACAGGCAGTTGTCGATATGCTCAACCAGCTTTTTTGATGTTCCCAGATGCCGGCCTGCCCAAGCCTGAATTAACGCAATGCGCCCCCGGGGAGATTCGTTTTCGTTTTGGGTTTGAGTGTAGGTGGGACAATGTGGCAGACATAAACCGCATTTGACGCAGATGTCAGCGTCGGCTAATAAATTATTCATGGTGTTGTACGGTCATTGCTTTAATTATTGCGGAGTATTCGTCGGTTTTCGGCCGGTATAAAAACAGCCCCAGCGCGGACAGACCGGTGAAGATGTACAAGGTGTTGAAACCGTCGCCCAGCACAAACATAATCAGACCGAAAACGCCGACAACTTCAATCAGCGACATCGAAACGATAATAGTGACTAGGTAACGGTTTTTTGCCAATGCAACTATGCCGTCCTCGGTGTAAAAGTCGTGTTGATGAGTGACGTCAGGCAGAGGCATGGTTTGATTCAAGCGCAGTTGAATGTGTCGGATCAGGTTAGTCAGCGGAAAGGTCGCGATCGCAACAATATACAATACAGTTCTAATCAGCACCCGCCGAGCTTCAGGCAATGGCTGCCGCAGCTGTTCGCCCAAGGTATGACAAACAATAATATAAGCCGCCAGCATGGTAAGCATCATGCCCACAATGAGCCAAGGCAGGATAAGATCAGGCTTTGATTGTTTGCGTTCAACCGGGTTCCCCATGTTGTTTCCTGTTAAGTGGGTGTAACAGTCTATGATACCAAACCCTGTTGCTATGTAGCTTGAATTTGTTAGTGCCGGGATTATAGGTTGTCCACAAAAAACACGAAAAGCACGAAAATATTCAGGGAGATGTGTCTGGCTATATGTCCGTTCAAAAAGTGATGGCTTGCCTATAACGTTCGTGTCTTTCGTGCTTTTCGTGGATCGATCGCCGTTTTTTAGATTGAGCCTTGAGCCTCTTTTTAAGGTAAAACCTTTTGACAATATGAGACAACCGGTCGTATTATTACGCCATGATTGCAATCACAAAAAAACAAATCAACCGCGAAAATCTGTTAAATCAGGGGGTAACCTTGCTGATGGAGCAGGGCTATCACGGCACCGGACTGAAAGAAATTCTGGATGCGGTGCAAATCCCCAAAGGCTCTTTTTACAATTATTTCGGCAGTAAAGAAAATTTCGGCGCGGAGGTCATTCAGCACTATATCGAGCCGTTTATTCAGCAATTGACCGGGCATTTACAGCAATCTGAAAGTGACGCGCTCGGTGCCTTGCAGCGTTATTTTAATGAGGGGATTGTCGAACTGGAGAAAGCGAACTTCAAAGGCGGTTGTCTGTTGGGCAATTTAATGGGCGAAATCGGCGATACCAGCGATCTTTGTCAAAAATCGCTGCAATCTGCGGTCAACCGCTATCGGAATGTATTGCAATCAGGTTTGGCCAAGGCGCAACAACAAGGCACGGTAAGAACCGATAAGTCGGCTGAAGAGATGTCCGATTTGCTGGTAAATACTTGGCAGGGTGCTTTATTAAGAATGAAAATCGAAAAATCGTCGGCACCGCTTAAGCAGTGTTGTCAGGATTTATTAGGGGATTTTTTTAAAGCGTGATTCCGATTGCGCTTTAAAAAGCAGCCCCATTATTTTTTATCATTAACCAGGAGATACAGATGCCAAAATATATTATCGAACGCGAAATCCCCGGCGCAGGTGCATTAGCTTATCGCGAGTTACAAGACATTTCCCAAAAATCATGCAGCATTCTTTGCGAAATGGGACCGAAAATCCAGTGGGTGGAAAGCTACGTGACCGACGACAAAGTCTATTGCGTCTACATCGCCCCGGATGAAGCAACGGTTAGAGAGCATGCCGAAAAAGGCGGATTCCCGGCCAACCGCATTTCCCAAATCAGATCCATGATTGATCCTACCACTGCTGAATGACCTATTAGTCTCCCAATGTCGTTGAGTTAAGAATACTCGTCGTTCCGGTAATCTCTACCGATATGCGGCTTAATTAAACGGCATTGGGGCATCCAGAGGCATAAAGGAAGACCAGCTTCGTCAACTAACAGAATCAGAGAAACTACGATGACTACAAAAATGTTAATAAAAACGGCCCGCTCCTTGTTTGTTTGTACAGCGCTGCTTAGTCCGATGCTGGCGCAGGCGCAAATACTGGCGATGGTTAATTACGAAAGCAAACCAGGCCAAACGCCAAGGCGCGAAGGCATTGCGATTATTGACGTTGATCCTACCTCAAAAAATTTCGCTAAAATCCTTAACGATATTCCGTTGCCGACTGATTTAGTCGCCCATCATATCTTCTACAATAAAGACCTCAGCAAGGCTTACATTACCTCTTTAGACAACGGCGCGCTGCATGCGATGGACATGACCCGTCAGCCTTACCGCCCCAAAAAAATCGATGTGCCTGACTGTAAAGTGGGTGAAGATGTCGTCTTCTCCAGCGACAATAAAACCTGGTATTTAACCTGCATGGGTTCAAGTAACGTGATCGTCGGCGATGCGCAAACCGATAAACAGATCAAGGTGATTGCCGCCGATGCGGAAAACGCTTTTATCCGTTATCCGCACGGTATCAGCATCAATGACGACATCGACCGCATCATGGTCACCAGCACCGTGCGTCCGTCGGATCTCGGCGATGCAGGAGAAACCGTCACCGTTATCGAAGCTTCCAGCGGCAAGGTGTTATCCAGCCATAAACTGTCCGACAAACCCTCGCCTTCCGGTTCTGCACCGGTAGAAGCGGTTTTCCTGCCCGGATCGAACCCGCCGTTGGCCTACATCAACACCATGTTCGGTGGCGGACTGTGGACGGGCATCTGGAATGCTGACAACAAGAATTTCGACTTTGAGCAAGTGTTTGACTTTAACGCTGTAAAACAGGGCGTACCGTTGGAAATCTATTTCAATGACCAGCATGACCGTATGTACATCACCACCGCCAATCCCGGTTATTTCAATATTTTCGACATCAGCGAGTCCGTGTTGAAACCGAAATTGATTAAGGCCATACCGACAGCGGGCGGCGCTCATCATGTGGTGCTTTCACCCGATGAACAGTATGCGATCGTGCAGAACAGTTTTATAAATTTGCCGGATATGAGCGATGGGTCAATCAGCGTAATCGACTTGAATAAGCAGGAAGTGATAGCTACCATCGACACACTGAAAAAACAAGGGCTTAACCCTAACAGTATCATTCTAATGCCGAGATGGCATCACGATACTGCGCATTAAAAACTGCGTAGAGGTGCAGGGTACATACGTGTACCCTGCATGTCCGGTCTACAGATTTAACCCATTACCAAAATTGAATAACATCGGTTATAAATACCGCTGTTTAATAGCCTGCGCCAATTGATGCACCGCCATCGCGTATTTATCGCTGTTATTGTATTTCTTGATGACTTTAAAATTGGGGTGGATGCGCCAGTATTCGCTACCCTGAGTGACACTCAGTTCAATGGATGATCCACCGCTATAAGCTTTGGTTTGTTCCGCTACCGGCATGTTGTTTTGCCAGCCGCTATGGGAAAAATAATTCGCTACACTGCCAATCGCATCAAAGTTCTCCCAGAGATTACGATGTCCATCGTTGTTGAAATCGACGGCCAGTCTGCGGAAACTGCTGGGCATAAATTGCCCCAAGCCCATCGCGCCGGCCCATGATCCAACCGGCTGAAGCGGCTCGTAGCTTTCTTCACGGGTCATCAGCAAGAAATTTTCCAGTTCCGTGGCAAAAAATTTGGCGCGTCGTTGGGTGTCAAATGACAGCGTGGTTAAAGCATCCAAAATGCACGTCTTGCCAACATTGCGGCCAAAAAAAGTTTCCACGCCGATAATCGCAACAATATATTCGGGATCGACACCGTAAGTTACGCTGGCTTTCTGGATAGCACCGGCATTGCTTGTCCAAAAAGCTACGCCATTAGATATATGCGCCTCGGTAACAAATTGCTGGCGATAGCGCGTCCAACTGCCCATTGTTGGGTGAGCAGGTTTGGGGCCGTGGTATGGCGGCGGATTTTCCAGGCGAATAACATAGTCCAAGCGCTTGGCCTGTGAAAACAAGCCGTTCAAATAGCTTTCCGAAAAACGATGTTTAAGCACCATATGGCGGATAAAGTTCTGCACCGGCAACGAATTGGCGTAAGTTCCGGTTAAACCCGGCGCTTGATAATCATGAGTCCGTTCGGGAATAGTGGCGATAGTGGCGGTATTGGCATGTGGCGCGGCGGTTTTAACGGTCGGATTGCTGGAGCATCCGGTAAGCGCTAATGCCAAAGCCAGTTTGAATAAGCGTTTATAGCCTGTATTTTTCACGGTGGTCTCTTTTGTGGTTAAACGATATGAAGTAGTCATTATTTACAGATAATAGAACATGGATGGCAGGGATTAGACAAATTTTTAAAAAAGTAAAAGACTTCCGGTCAATGATTTAACAGGAGTATCTATTTCATTTTCACTGTTAAGCCGGCGCTGCAAAAATACACCTGAGCGCAGTGTTGTCCCATTAATTGGGCGGCTTTGCCGGACAGGTCTACAAACTGCCTGGCCAGGCGGTTGTCGGCGACAACGCTCAGCCCGACTTCGTTGTGTACTAATACCATGTCACCGGTTAACTGTAGCACTGCTTCCAGTTCCTGCAAAATATCCCCCTCGGGGATTTGGTGATAAAGCTGGTTGTTTAGCCACATCGACACACATTCAATCAGCACCGGTCCCCGGCATTTTTGCACGGCTTCAAACAGCTTAACGGGTTCTTCCAGCGTAACAAATAAGTCCTGACGGCGCTGTTGATGAATCTGTATCCGCGCTTGCATTTCGTCATCAACAAATTCTGTCGTCGCCAGATAGTAAGGTTTTTCCGTTGCCGCCTGCTCTAAAATAAAGGCTTCCGCCAACCGCGATTTGCCGCTTTTGATGCCGCCTATGAACAGTGTTTTCATGACAACCCCACTCCTATTGCCAATAGAGCCAGAATCATTATATTTATGCCCATTTTCATTTGCAATGCTTGGTTTAATGCGGATTTATCGACCGGATGGATAGGCAAACCCAGCGTGGGTTTATGTTTGACTTGGCCGTGATAGCTGGCATCGCCGCCCAACGCTACGCCCAACGCACCGGCCATTGCTGCAATCGGGTATCCGGCATTGGGGCTTTCCATCTTTTTGCCGTCGCGCCGTAGACATTGCCAGGCGCGTTGCTTGTCTTGCGCCAATGACACAATCAGCAATGCGGTCAGCCGGGCAGGAATGTAATTGGCTATATCGTCGACTATCGCCGCCGTTTTGCCGAAATAAAAATATCGCCCGGTTTTATAGGCAATCATCGAATCCATGGTGTTAATGGCTTTATACACGGCAAGCCCCGGCAGGCCGAACAACAGCAGATAAAACAGCGGCGCAATCACGCCGTCGCTGAGATTTTCCGCCCAGGTTTCAAGGCCTGCTTTATAGATTTCGATGTCGCTCATGTCTTCGGTATCGCGGCTGACCATATAGCGTAACGCCTGCTTGGGCTGCTCGGCGGTTAACAGTGCGGCGACGCTTTCGTGCAGCATATTCATGGCCAGACCGGTGGAGGCAAGCACCGCCAAAACCAGCAGCGACAACCAGGGCGGCAAAAGATCGCACAGAGTAACCAGCGTGACGCTTATCAACAGAGTCAGTGCGATTAAGCCGGTCACCAATAGTGTACCGGGCAAAATACGGTCGCCGTAAAAACGCCGCTCGAACGCACTAATAAAATCACCCATCCATACCACCGGGTGTTTGCAGGGGAATTCGCCAAAAAATAGATCGACAAGATACGCCAAAATCGCCAATTTAAAAAACATCAGTCTGCCTGTAACGCCTGTAAAATAGCGGCTATATCCAGATTTTCCGCAACCATATCGGCAAAGCCCTGAATTTCGGCTTCGCGATAATGGCCATAGCTATAACCCTGATACTGCGGATTAATGGCCTTAAAGTAATCGGTACGAAACGCGTTGTGATCAAAAACGCCATGCACATGGGTGCCGCAAAATAGTCTACTCTGATAATACAGCGGGTATTTATCGATGCGTCCGCAATGGATTTCATAACCATGAATCTCGGCGTATGAAAACAGCGGATAGTGTCCGCGTGCGAGTATTTTAGGATTCTGATAAAGCACGGTATCGTCAATGAAATTCAAGCCCGCTTCGACAATGGCTATTTCATGCTCAATCGCATCAGGATCATGCAGATTTTGGCAGAGCATTTGATAGCCGCCGCAGATGCCGAACACCGGCTTATTGAACTGCAAAAGTTCCTCGAACAAGCCCTGCTTTTTCAGCCATTGCAAATCGCGGATCACGGTTTTGCTGCCCGGCAACAGCACCATGTCGAAACCTGCCAGCGGACGGTAGGCGTGGATCAGTTCGACATAAAGCTCGGGGTCGCCCATCAATACATCGAGATCGTTATAATTGCTCAAACCCGGATAGGCGATCACCGCAACGCGGATTTTGGCATCAAGCAGACGTTGCTGGTAATTGCGTAGCGACTGGGAATCTTCCATGTCGATATTCAGCGGTTTAAACGGCAACACGCCTAAAACGGGAACGCCGAAGCGTTCGGTGATGATTTTTTCGCCCTCGTCGAAAAAGCGCCGGTCGCCGCGAAACTTGTTGATCACCACCCCGATCAGATTGCTGCGCATGACCGGGTCCATCAGCTCCAGGGTGCCGTAAATCGACGCAAACACGCCGCCGCGTTCGATGTCTGCGACCAGGATATTTTTGCTGTTGAAACTGTTGGCGACAAAGGTATTGGACAAATCCTTGTTTAATAAATTCAACTCGACCGGCGACCCAGCGCCTTCTGCGATGATCAGATCATAGTCCTGCTTGAGCGCTGAAAACGCCTGCTTGACCTGCTGTTTCAGGTTGTCGATTTCAGTATAATAGGCGGCAATCGACTGGTTTTGATAAACCAGGCCGTTGACAATCACCTGCACCGAACCGTTGCCGTGCGATTTAAGCAGCACCGGGTTAAACAGATAACTCGGTTCGACGCGTGCGGCCTCGGCTTGCAGGCATTGTGCCCTGGAAATTTCCCGGCCTTCTTTGGTAACCGCCGAATTATTGGACACGTTTTGCGCCTTAAACGGTGCGACTTTTAAGCCCTGGTCGGCAAAAATCCGACACAAGGCCATGACCAGCGTGGTTTTTCCGGCATCTGAACTGGTGCCGAATACGGCTAATGGATTCATTGGTAGTTTCTTTTAAAGGGATTTATGCACCACGAAGGCATGAAGAAAAAACATGAGCCTAAAAACGGCGATTTATCCACGAAAAACACGAAAGTCACGAAATAAATCAATATATTAAATTAATTAAGGTATTCACCTTTTGGGTAACGATCTACAGCTTGGTATGTCTTTTAACATTTTCGTGCTTTTTGTGTTTTTCGTGGACTAATTGTTTTTTCTGGGATAAAGCATTCATGTTCTTCGTGATGAGTTTTTTATTTTTTAACGTTCTTAAAACTGCTGGCAAGTCGGGCTATGGCCTGTTCATTCTTGACCGCAAAACGCAGATAACTTTTATCCAAACCGGCAAAATTGTCGCAGACGCGGATTAAAATCCGTGACGATTCCAATTGCGCCTGCAACTGATAACCGCTGCCGCCGTCTGCCAAGCGTGCCAGCAGAAAATTGGCCTGTCCCGGATAAATCTTATCGAACAAACCTGAATCTTGCAGTGCCTGATGCAGCAAACCCCGCAAATGCGCGGTCTGCTGACGGGTCTGTTCGATGAATCCGGTATTTGCCAGCGCCTGCTGCATATAGGCCATATCCAGACTGGACAGCTTCCATGCAGGTTCAAAGCGTTGCAGTTCCTTTATCGCCGCTGTCGCCGCCAGGATAAAGCCGATGCGGATACCGGCGCAGCCGTAAAACTTGCTTAACGATTTGATTACATAAAGTTTGTCGTAATGCCTTATGTGTTGTGCAATCGAATCGGCCTCGCAGAAATCCAGGAACGATTCATCAATAATAATGGTGCAAGCTGCTGCCTGCCATGATGCCAACAGCTCTTGCAGATCGTAAAGCTGACCGTCCGGCGTGGACGGATTAACAAAAATCACCGTGCTGTGTGCGGGAATATCCGCCATAAGCCGATTGAATCGGTCGATGTGTTGCACATTGCAACCCAGTTCTTCGGCAATATGCGCATATTCGCCATACAAAGGCGCATACAAAACCAGGTCTTGCGGCTGCAAGCTGCGCAACAAGGCGAAGATGGCCGCACTCGCGCCGTTAAACGGTTCAATATCAACGCCAGACGGATAAGGGTAACGCTGCCTGATCGCCTGTTTCAACAGGCCGTAATCAGGGTCGGCATAAGGCCTGAGCTGCACCTTTTGCAAACAACTTAAATCGACCGCCTGCACCGGGTTGATATTGGCCGAAAAATCCAGCACCTGTTCCGGCAGGCAGCCGATTCTCCGGGCATACTGGTAAATATTGCCGCCGTGGTTCATTATAAGTTGATGTATTCGACGTAAAGATAATCGTCAACTTGCCGCAGTTTGTGCACGGAACCGGAATCAATCCGCAGTTGAAACGCATTGGCTAAGGGCAGATTTAACGCGCGCGCCAGCAAGGCGCGAATGACGCCCGCATGAGTGATCACCAAAACCTGTTCCGCTTCGCCTACAGGACGTAGGCGAGGGGCGTGAGCAGGAGCGGAAGCTTCGGTCGACTGCACGGATGCAGGAGGTAGAGCAACGCATGGAGCAGTTGCCGAGGCTAATAAATCCTGCCAAAAGCTGCCGGCACGCTGATATAAATCTTCAAAATTCTCGCCGTTTGGCGGCGCGGCAGTCACAAAGTTATTGGTCCAATGCTGCAAAACATCGGCGTCAATGTCGTCAAAGCGCTTGCCTTCCCAGTCGCCAAAATCAAGCTCCTGCAAACGCGGATCGGTGGTTACCGTGTCTGAAAAGGTTTCAGCCAATTGCAGGCAGCGCGTTAACGGACTGCTGAAAACTTTACAGTCATCGTCAAACTCGGGCAGTTTGTCATGCAGATCATTCATCTCGTTGAGAAAACTATCCGCCAAGGCAATATTGCTTTGCCCGTAACACAGCCCCGGATCGGTAGCGGTTTGGGTATGACGAATTAAATAAATATCCATAAGGCACTCACGCTTAAATAAAAAACAGTCTCGGCAACTTGCTGACTTGCGCCCAGGCAGTCACCGGTATAGCCGCCGATATGGCGGTAAAAATAACGCCCCAGAAAGATGGTCGCAACCAATACGGAGATAATTGCCGGCGCACACCAGACAGGTAGCAACGCCAATGGCAACAGCGCTGTGACTGTGGCAAAAGCCAATTCCTGAAAATCAGGTTGATAAACTGCGCCCGATGATTTGCTGTCATTTCCACGCGCATAAGTATAGCGTTGCATCAGCAACAGCGGCGACAAGCGGCTGATGCTGTGTCCGGCCAGCAACACTAAAGACACTGCGGCGGCAGGCATTGTGGTCAGCACACTGATCTTCAGCAACAGCATTAACAGCAGTCCGAGCAAGCCGTAAACGCCGGTATGGGAGTCTTTCATGATCTCCAGGATGCGCAGTTTATTGATGCCGCCGCCGAAACCGTCGCAGACATCGGCAAAGCCGTCTTCATGCAAGGCACCGGTCAGAAAAATCCCGGCGCTTAGCGCCATGATTACCGCCGTAGTCTGCGGCCAAACTAAATCGGCCAAGTAAAATACTAAAGCGCAACTGCCGCCAATCAACCAGCCGATCAACGGCAAATAAACGGCTGCCTGAGGCAACTGCTTGTAATCCGGTATTTTAGGATGGGGCAGTCGGGTGTAGAAGCTGAGGGCTAACAGGAATAGTTTTAGATCGGGCATGGTTGTTATGCTCTATCTATCCAATTCAGTTTGCGGTTTCAAGTTGTCGATTTTCATTTGTATTTTTGCATAACCGCTTCGTAGCTTACTGTGTTTAGCTCACCCGCTTTATAGACTTGCCATCTTTTTTGGGCTTCTTCACGCCAGATGGCATCGATTTCCGGATTGGGTGCATCTAAATCGGCAAGCAATAATTCCGCCAAACGTAGCTTTTCTAACGGCGGCAAATGGCTAACCTTTTGGTAAAGTTCCTGGCTGCTAAGCATGGTTATGTCTCCGGGAGTTTAAAAAAATGAGTGTAACTTTAACCGATTTCAACGATCAACCCCAGCCTCGGCAAACGTAGCCATCTCGTTCAAAAACACCACCGCCGATTGCAATAGCGGGTAAGCAAGGGCAATACCGGAACCTTCGCCCAAGCGTAATCTCAGGTTCAGCAAGGGTTTTGCATTGAGCTGATTTAACAAAGCCTGATGCCCCTGCTCACTGGAAACATGGCTGAATACGCAGTAATCCAGCACCTGAGGATGCAGTTTGTGAGCGACTAACAGTGCGGTGCCGGCAATAAAGCCGTCGACCAAAGTAAGCATGCCCAGTTCGGCGGCTTTAAGATAAGCCCCGACCATCATCGCGATTTCAAAGCCGCCGAACGTGGCCAGTACGTCTAAAGGCTCGGTCGCATCCTTATGCTTATTTAGCGCCCTTTGCAATACGATTAACTTGTGTTGCAACTGCCCGTCATTTAAGCCGGTACCGCGGCCTACGCAGCGCACTAACGACAGACCGGTTAAACGGTGCATCAGCATGGCGGCGGATGAGGTGTTACCGATACCCATTTCGCCGAAACCGATGCAGTTGCAGCCGCTTTCGTATTGACGCAAAACCTGATCCGCTCCGGCTTGCACGGCTTGGTCGCATTCCTCGAAGGTCATCGCAGGCTGGGTTAAAAAGTTCTGCGTGCCTTTGCCGATCTTTGCAGCTATCAGCTTGGGATGGCTGTCCAAATCAGCATTGACCCCCGCATCGACTATTAATAAGTCTATGTTATGTTGCCGGGCAAAAACGCTGATTGCAGCGCCTCCAGCCAGAAAGTTGGCGATCATCTGCGCAGTAACGGTTTGCGGATAAGCGCTGACTCCGGCTTCAACCTCAACAATACCGTGGTCACCGGCAAAGATAAGGATACACGGTTTGTTTAATTGCGGGGTTAAGCTGTTTTGACAGCGCCCAACCTGTAACGCCAGGGATTCCAATTGACCCAGAGAACCCAGCGGCTTGGTTTTCTGGTCGATTTTGGCTTGTAAGGCGGCACTAAGCGTTGCTTTGAGCGGGGGGATTGCAAAATTTAGCGGCACGGCGTATTCCAAACGTTTTCAAATAATAAATCTTTAAGGTCTTTACGATTCGCCCATTGCTGTTGTTCCAGCATCGGTTTGTCGTAGAATTTATCCACATGTCCCAGACATAAAACCGCGAACGGCTGACTGTCTTGGGGCATGGTTAACAAGGTTTTCAGGGCTTCCGGTTCAAACATCGACACCCAGCCCAGGCCTATGCCTTCCGCCCGTGCCGCCAGCCACATGTTTTGTATCGCGCAGGCCAGCGATGCCAGGTCCATTTCCGGCAAGGTGCGGCGGCCGAATATATATTGCTCCCGCTGCTCGCACAAGGCGGCAACCAGCACTTCCGGACATTCCAGTATACCTTCCACTTTCAGCTTCATAAACTCGTTTTCGCGTTCTTTCAAAGCCTTGGCGGTGCGGATACGCTCCTGTTCGACCAATGTATGTATGGATTTCCGAAGCTCCGGGCAGCTGATGCGTATAAACCGCCACGGCTGCATAAAGCCGACGCTGGGCGCATGATGCGCAGCATCAAGCAGGCGGAATAGCAGCTCGGGATCGATCGGGTCTGGCAAAAAATGGCGCATATCGCGACGCTCGTAAATGGCGCGATAGACGGCGGCACATTCCGCATCGGAGTAACGGTTTTGGGTCATGTTATAGGCAAAAGACGAAAGGCGAAAGGCGAAAGGCGAACGACGAAAGCTGTTTTTTTCGCCCTTCGCCTTTGGCCTAGATACATCTACTTTGTGTTAAACATTATACGGATGAACGGCATTAAAACCATGCACTTTGGCTTTGGTGGTGAAAACAGGCGGAGTCCAGCTTTCTGATTGCTGCCCGGCCAGAAATTCCGCCAGCCATAAGGCCTGATTGCGTATCGGCAAAATGAAGGCGTAAAGCTTGCCGTTCGGCAATTCGGCCACATCGCCCAGTGCGTATATGGACTCGTCACTGGTCTGCAGCTGCTGATTGACCTTGATGCCCCGGCCTATTTCGAGACCCGCCAGTTCCGCCAATTCGGTGCGCGGCTTAAATCCGCAGGCGACTATCAGCCCGTCAAATTCGGTCGTCACCTCGGTTTTTACGCAAACCTTGCTCCCCTCCTTGATAAATTCCTGTACCGCCTGATTTAACAGCACCTTGACGCCGGAATCCTGTAATACGTTGAATAACAAAACCGAATCCTCGGCCGCCAGTTGGCGCTCCATCAACCGATCCATCGCATGAAACAGGGTAACCTTATCGCCCGCCGTCGCCAAATCGGAGGCCACCTCGCAACCGATTAAACCGCCGCCGATAATCGTCCAGTCAGGTCGCTGGTTTTGATTTAAAAAACCCTGCCGAAATTGTCGCAAGGCTTTCAAATCGACCAGGCTGTTCAGACAAAAAAACAGCTGGTCATACGGCCTGAATGGCGGCGGAATGAATACGGAAGAACCTTGCGCAAGTATCAGTTTATCGTAGTGCAGCGTTTTTTCCTGGCAACTGCCAGGGATGGCGGCCGAGACTGCTCCCGGCAGTCCTCGGCATTCCCTCCATCCATGGAGGTCAGAAGTGTCGCAATCGGTAGGGAACCGATGCGACCAGGAACCGTTGATCGCAATGGATTTGTCGGCGCGATTAATGGCCGTTACTTCCACGCCGCAGAGTACCTTAATGTTGTTTTCGCGCAACCTATCAAAAGGCTTCAGGATGATGGACTGCTCAATATCGGCCTTGGTGAAACCGCGGGACAGCAACGGCCGCGAATAATAGCCGTCATGCTCCCTGGTTACCAAGGTAATGTCATCATCGGCCGATAACGCGCGGTACTTCTCGACAAAACTGACACCGGCTACGCCTGAGCCGATTATAACAATCTGCATGCTGTTCCCCGGTAAGATTGATTAGTCCATTAAATCATGTGCGCTTTTTTCTGCGCCGCACTCGGGGCAACGCCAATCGACGGGGATATCTTTCCATAAGGTACCCGGTGCAATACCGGTATCCGGGTCGCCTTCCGCTTCATCATAAATATGGCCGCAAACGCTGCACTGGTATTTTTTGTAATCAGACATGATATTCCTTGTTAACTATTTAAAACACCACTGACTTTAACAAGTCTAGGCTAATTTTCAATCCGAATCTACGGCTTTCAGTCTATAGTTTTTAATCGATACAGTGCGGAAATATCCTCATTGCCGTAACCTTCCGCGATTAACCGCTGATAATCGGCAATGGTCATGTCGATCAGCGTGGTCGATGCGCCGGATTGTTTTGCCATGCGTTGACAGATTTTTAAGTCTTTATGGTGCAACGCAAGTTTAAAGCCCGGAGCAAAAATGCCTAGCGTCATGGCCGGGCCGCGATGTTGAAGAAACCAGTTGCCTGCTGCGCCGCCGGAGATGACTTCGATCACCTTATCCATAGGCAGGTTTTGAGCTTGAGCAAAGGCCAGCGCTTCTGTCACCGCCTGATTGATGCCCGCCGCCATAATTTGGTTGACCGCCTTGGTAGCCTGACCTGAACCGGTGGTGCCCATGTGCATAATACATCCGGTCATGGCCTCCAGTACCGGACGGGCTTGTTCCAGTGCAGCCAAGTCACCGCCGACCATCATTGCCAGTGTGCCGTTTTTAGCGCCTTCAACGCCGCCGGATACCGGCGCGTCCAAAAAAGCCGCCTGTTTTTCGGCCAACATGGCGGCGGCTAGTTTGGCGGTGTCGCAGCTAGCCGTAGACATATCGATGACGACCGATCCGGGCTTAATGGCGGTTGCCAGTCTTGCCACTAGCGCTAAAACATCCTGGTCAGTAGAGACGCAAAGCAGCACTATATCGACGTTTGCCGCAAGCTCTTCTGGCTGAGCGAAGGCTGTGACCTTCAATTCTTCGGACAGGCTGTGCATCTTTGCCGGCGTGCGGTTATAAACGCCGGTCAAGTGTCCGGCTTTTGCGATATTCCTCGCCATGCCGATACCCATCGCACCCAAGCCGATCATGCCTGCTTTCATGTGATTTTTTTCCAGGTTGTTTAATTTATGATGAGTTTGATCCAACACCGGGATTCAAGTTTGGGTGCCGCGAACGCTGTATCAAGCGCTTTTCTTGAGAGTGAAAAAACTTAATTTCCCGGGATTCTTTTTAGCCGCCGTTCTTGGCGGCGAGGGAAATGCCACGGTAACTTTCAAACCGCCCAGATCGGATTCATCCAAAACAAGTTCAGCGTCATGTATCGCTGCAATGCGTTGTACGATAGAAAAGCCCAGTCCGGTACCTTGGGCTTTGTTGGCTGTTTCTACGCAGCGATGAAATCGTTGTAGTGACTTCTTATATTGATTGGGCGCTATGCCTGGCCCAGAGTCTTCAACACACAGCAGCATTTTTTGTGCCGTGCCTACCACGGCAACCCTGATCATGCCGTTATTCGGCGTATATTTGATCGCGTTATCAATAATGTTTCGGATCAAAATATTAATCAGCAGGGTGTTGGCTACTATGGGTATTGCATTAGCTTCATCGTATTCCATGTGTATCCGTTTTTTATGCGCCTCAGGATCCAGTTCCGCAATATTGCGCATCACCTCACGACTGAGTACCGTGATTTCTTTGGCTAAAAACTCAGTGCCGGATTCAATGCGCGAGAAGGTCAATAACTGTTGCACCATGTAGGTCATGCGATTGACGGCTTGTTCTATTCTCTTTAGCGCCTGATGTCGAACGGTTTCGTCGCCGGTACGCATCGCAACCTGGGCCTGGGTGAGCAGTCCGGCCAACGGCGTTCTTAATTCGTGTGAGGCATCGGCGGTAAACTGGCGTTCATGTTCAAAGGCCTGCTCAAGCTGGGCGAACAGGGTATTGATCTCATTGACTACCGGGATAATTTCCTTGGGTAGCCTTTTACTGGATAGCGGCTTAAGAAAACTGGCTTCTCGTCTGGATAGTGCTATTTCCAGGCGATTAAGCGGTTTTAAAGAATGCCCGACAATAATCCAGATAACGATGCCTAAAATCGGTAAACCGACCAGAAATTGCATGACCAATTGCGCCGATAATTCATCGGTTAATTCGGCGCGTATCTCTTCCTTCTGACCGACATGGATTATATATTCGCCATTTGAGCTGGCAAGGCTAAACACATGCCACAAGTGTCCATCGATATCGGTTTCGCTGAAACCCAGGGCTGTAGGGGAAAAAGCAAACGATGGTGCGCTTTCCGAGCGCAGCAATAAGCCGTCATTTTTGGACCACAGCTGAAAAGCGACTTTTCTTTCGTATTTATGGCCGAAGGTGCTTGATTCCAAAAGTCCGTCAAATACCTCCCATAATTGATCATCAACACTTTTTTTGTTAAATCCAAGTACCGTAAACTCAGGTGACTTTTCCGAGCGCAGTAATAAACTGTCTCCTTTGGACCAGAGCTGAAAGGCGCTTTGCGATTTTTGTTTGCGCCTGGTATTGACGTGCAGGCGTCTGTCGGTTTGCGCTTGCGCCCAATGCTTGGATAGTGAACCTTCCCGCACCAGGCTTTCGACAAACACATGCAGTACTTTTGCCGATTGCGCCAATTCGGCGTCAAACAGGCTGGCAACTTCGGCGCGGGTGACTTTATAACTCATATAGGCCGTCACTCCCCAGATCAACATCGATGCGGAAAGCAGGCTAAACAACAACAGCTGGCGTAGCGAATAATTCATTAATCTTCATCAATAATATAACCCACACCCCTGACGGTGCGGATAATGGACGGGTCGAGTTTTTTTCTCAGATGGTGAATATGAACCTCCACGGTATTGCTTTCCACATCCGAATCCCATGAATACAAGCTCTCTTCAAGCCGGGCGCGGGAAATAACCTTGCCGATATTGCTCATTAAAAAGCTCAGTATCTCAAATTCTTTTTGCGACAGATCGACCTTTTCATCGTTCCAGGTTACTTGGTGCGATGCAGGGTCCAAAACAATACCTTTATATTCAATATTGGGAGCGCTGCGGCCCTCGTTTCTTCTCGCCAAGGCTCTTAACCGTGCGCAAACTTCATCCAGCTCGAACGGTTTAATGACAAAATCATCGGCACCGCTGTCCAGGCCCAGTACGCGATCAGGAACCGTATCCTTGGCTGTTAACACCATCACCGGCGTTTCATCTTTACGCGATCTTAACGCTTTCAAAATATCCAGGCCTTCCATGTCCGGCAAGTTCAGATCCAGTACGATCAGCTCATAGCAATTGAGTTTCAGCGCCTCGTTGGCAAGCTTGCCGTTGGTTAGCCAGTCAACCGCATAACCTTCCATTTTTAAACCTTCAACCAGTCCATCGCCCAGTATTTCGTCGTCTTCAACCAGTAACAGTCGCATATGTTCTCGCTTTAAAATAGTTAGTCATCAACAAAAAGGTATCAGCGTAATCAAGCAAAGTTAAGTCCTACTTAAGTGCCAGGTAGACTTGAAAGCCGACATGGCGTCTTATTAATCAGAGTCTCACGTGTTAAACTAACTGCTATTTTAAACTATATAGCAAAAAATCTCTTGCCTCCGCTTAGTCTCTATATTCACATCCCCTGGTGTATTCAAAAATGTCCTTATTGCGATTTTAATTCACACGCGATTAAATCCGATACGCCTGAATCCGCTTATATAACCGCATTGCTGAATGATTTAGCCGTCGATATACAGCGCTATAACATCACTAGGCCGATCAACAGTATCTTTATCGGCGGCGGCACGCCCAGTCTGTTTTCACCCGAATCGATTGACCGGTTATTACGCGGCATAGAGCAACAGCTGGTGCTTAAAGAGTCGCTGGAAATCACTCTTGAAGCCAATCCCGGTACTTTCGAGAGCCATAAATTTGCCGAGTTCAGGGCTCTGGGTATCAACCGCTTATCGATCGGCATACAAAGCTTTAACAACTCCCTATTAAGAAAACTGGGTCGCGTTCATTCGGCGCAGGAAGCCATTCATGCTGCCGAGATTGCCCACCAGTCAGGTTTTGACAACTTCAACCTGGATTTGATGTTCGGCTTGCCGGGTGCACGCCCGGACAGCAGCAAAATAGATATAGAAACCGCTATAAGCCTTAAGCCTACCCATGTTTCGTTTTACCAATTAACCCTGGAGCCCAATACTTTTTTTTATAAATTTCCGCCCAAACTGCCTGATGATGAAACCATCTTCAGCACACAAAAACAGTGTCAGAAGCTATTGGCAGATCAGGGCTATCTACAATATGAGGTTTCTGCCTATAGTAAACAAGGTTTGCAATGCCTGCATAATGTAAACTATTGGCAGTTTGGCGATTATTTGGGTATAGGCGCTGGCGCTCACGGGAAGATCAGCCAAGCATTGCCTCAGCAAATTATTCGCAGTTTTAAAGCCAAAAGCCCGGAACAGTATTTAAGGGGCTCGCATCAAAACGGCGGCGCCGACGTTATTTCTGTAACAGACCTGCCTTTAGAATTTATCATGAATCATTTGCGCCTGAAGCAGGGGTTTACGTTGGAAGCTTATCAGGCAGTAACAGGTCTTGCGGCGGCAACACTGGAGCCTGCTTTATCCGCTTGTGTGACACAGAGTTTGCTTATCCGGCAGAATAATCATTATTATTGCTCAGAACACGGCTGGAATTTTCTGGACAATATTTTAGAAAAATTCATTCCTGAAAACGGCAATTGATCCACGAAATAAATAAAGGCGAAGGGCGAATGGCGAATGGCGAAAAAAGCTTGCATTGAGGCTTAAGGGCATTACAATTTTTAGCCCTTAGCCCTTAGCCCTTAGCCCTTAGCCCTTAGCCCTTAGCCCTTAGCCCTTAGCCCTTAGCCCTTAGCCCTTAGCCCTTAGCCCTTAGCCCTTAGCCCTTAGCCCTTAGCCCTATAACATCATGTTTGATTATCAAAAAGACTTTATTTCCTACGCGCTGGAATGCGGCGTACTCAAATTCGGCGAATTCCAGTTAAAATCAGGCCGTACCAGTCCTTATTTTTTCAATACCGGATTATTCAATACCGGCGCTCAATTGGGAAAATTAGGCGAGTTTTACGCCCAGGCATTGATTCAATCCGACATTAAACCGGATATTCTTTACGGCCCTGCGTATAAAGGCATTCCGTTGGTCAGTGCAACATCGATTGCCTATGCCCGGTTAACCGGTGAAGATATTCCTTTTGCCTTTAATCGCAAAGAAGCCAAAGATCATGGTGAGGGCGGCAGTCTGGTGGGGGCGCCGTTACAGGGCAAGGTACTGATACTTGACGATGTGATAACTGCCGGTACTTCAGTCAGGGAGTCGGTAGACATCATAAAAAATGCCCATGCAACACCTTCAGGCGTATTAATTGCGCTGGATAGACAGGAAAAAGGCCAAAATGCTATGTCCGCTATTGCGGAAGTTGAAAATCAATTTGCAATGCCGGTGGTTGCCATCATCACCCTGGCAAATATTATTGACTATTTAACGGCTGATACTGACCAAGATGCGTCTTTACTTCAGGCGATAAAAGCTTATCAAGGTCTTTACGGTATTTAAACGATACTTAAGCTAACAGTTCTTTAGATATAGACTACAATTACCCAAAAAAAATCACCGTCATCTGACGACCCTATGGATAAGGCGGTTGAGCGATGCATGGAACAATTATCAATATCGGTTAACTGATAAAATCATGTTAATAAAAAAAGGCATGCCATGAGCAATATGGAATTTAAAGAGCAAATACACGAATATTCGCAATGGCGTGCACAACTGATTCAAGCTATAGAAATGTATCATCAATGGCGTAGTCGCTATGGAATGAATGATGCTCACAGCACCGATACCCTTTTAAATATTGTTAATGGCCTGCAAGCGGACAGGATCACACTGGCTTTTGTTGCTGAGTTTTCTCGTGGTAAAACCGAACTGATTAACGCGCTGTTTTTTGCTGAAACAGGGGTCAGATTGCTGCCGTCTTCGCCGGGTCGCACAACAATGTCGCCCACCGAACTTTTTCACGATGAAAAAGGCGGTAACTATATCCGTCTGCTCAATATTGAAAGCCGGCTTGAAGACATTTCACTGGCTGAGTTTAAAAAAAATCCGGATCGCTGGACGCAGATTGACCTTGACTGTACTTCGCCGACGCAAATGCAGGAAGCGTTTAAGGAGCTAGTCGCTACCAAACAGGTTGATCGGGACATTGCCGATAAACTGGGTTTGTGGAATGAACGTGAAGCGGCAGAGCAAGGTATAATCAATCCGGAAAAAGTTGAAATTCCTTGCTGGCGCCACGCCTTGATCAGTTTCCCCCACCCGTTATTAAAAGCAGGCTTATCGATATTGGATACGCCCGGCTTGAATGCACTGGGAACCGAGCCGGAACTCACCTTAAACATGTTACCCAGTGCTCAGGCCATTATTTTTGTGCTTGCTGCCGATACCGGCGTTACCAAAAGCGACCTGGAAATGTGGCACAATCATGTTTGTCATAATCGGGGCGGCAATAAGCAGGGTTTAGCCGTAGTGATGAATAAAATCGATGCGATGTGGGATGATCTTGCCGACGAAAACGGCTATGACGATTCGATACGCTCACAAATAAAAACGTCGGCGACGACTTTAAAAGTCAACGAGAACGTCATTTTCCCCGTTTCAGCCAAACAAGCCCTGCTTGCGAAGGTTAAAGACGATCAGTCTTTGCTGGCAAAAAGCCGTTTGGCCGCATTGGAAAACTATCTTGCCAATGATATTTTGAAACAGCGCAAAGACATTCTGCTGGGAACCATTACTCGCGACATCGGTTTTCTGGTTAATGAGTCGTCCAACTTAACCGGCACCTCATTGGCAAATGCGATTGCACAACTTGAAGAATTTAAAAAAATCGATTTTCAAAACCAGGATATGACCGGAAAATTGATGGCGGAAACGCGCGACCGGCAAAATCTTTATATGGCCAATGTCGAGAACTTCCAGGCCAGTCGTCGGATTTTTGGCGTCCAAGCGCAGATGTTGATCGATTCATTCGCCAAAGAAAAAATTGATGACATCATCAAAACCACTAAGCACGACATGGCTAAGAGCCTGACAACTTATGGTATGAAGCAAAATATTCGTAAACTGTTTGATGAGTTACGTGATTTGTTGCAGGACTCTATCGACATTACCAATGAAACCCGGCGATTGGTCAAGGCGATACACAAAAAATTCAAGGATGAATACGGCTTTAAGGAGATCGAACCGCAGTTGTTTTCGATCAAACACTATCAGATTGAGCTGGAACAGATTTTTGATGAAGGTGAAGTATTTCGAACCAGCACCAAAACCACGATGTCGGAACAAAGCGTGGTTATCAACAAGCTTTACGGCACGCTGATCGTCAAGGCCAGAAATATAATCAGACAGGCGAATGCCGATGCGACAACATGGAGTAACGGGGTATTAACGCCTTTGATGCATCAAATTAAGGATCATAAAAAACAAATTGAAGGTCGCTTGCAAATGCTGAGAAAAATTAACGAGTCAAAAGGCAATATTATTGAAAACATTGCCAGCCTTGAAGCAGAACTGGAGCCGTTAAAACGGCAACGTGACGAGCTGAAGTTCATCATTAATATGATGCACTTGGATGTAGACAGATAAAAAGGCTAAGGCTCAAGCTATTTTAGCCTTTAGCCTTTAGCCTTTAGCCTTTAGCCTTTAGCCTTTAGCCTTTAGCCTTTAGCCTTTAGCCTTAAATATTCTTTTTCCTGAAAATCAAATCCCATACCCCATGTCCCAAGCGAATGCCGCGTTGCTCAAATCGGGTTAACGGACGGTATTCCTGGCGTTCGCAATAGTCCCCGGTAGGGCTGGTATTGCTGATGCCGACTCCTGCCGACAATACTTTTAACATGTGTTCGGCATAATTTTGCCAATCGGTCGCCGCATGAAAATAACCGTCAGGCTGCAATTTTCTGGCTAATAGTTCAACAAAACTGGGGCGGACGATACGCCGTTTATGATGCTTCTTTTTCGGCCACGGGTCGGGAAAAAACAAATGCACTCCAGCCAGGCTATTGTCGGCAATCTTGTGCTCGATAATATCGATCGCATCGTGGCAATAGATTCTGACGTTGCTCAGGCCATGTTGATCCAGCAGCAGCATTAAATGCCCGACACCCGGTTTATGCACTTCAATGCCGATATAATCATTATCAGGATTTTCCGCCGCCATCTTCGCCAAGCTGTCGCCGGTACCGAAACCTATTTCAACAATCAGCGGCGCTACACGGCCAAAGACCTGGTTAAAGTCATAGTTGACATCAGGATCGAGACAATACTTGTCCCAATGACTATCCAAAGCCAATTGTTGGCCTTGGGTAATGCGCCCTTGTCGGCGGGTAAAGCTGCGGATTCTATGTGGGGGAGTTTGTTCAGGAGTGAGCATAAAAACGAAGAGCTATAGGCTGAGAAAAAGCATTTCGTCCACGAAAGACACGAAAAGCACGAAAATTTCCAAAGAGATGCCAAGTTATATACTTTATACGGTCAGATTTTCGGTATTTTTTGTAGTATACGCTGTGCGTACTTTTAGTAATTGCCATAAAACTCAACGTAAAAGGTACGCACAGCGTACCCTACAGTGAGTTACAACAACCGAAAGCTCGACCATGCGGAGTATCGATCTTCGCACTAATGGTGAATGGCTAAACCAATACTGCATGCTGGTTTGTTCGTGTCTTTTGTGCTTTTCGTGGACAAATTGCGGGTTGGGCATTCCGGCAAAATTAAAAAAACAAGCCGTCTATCGGCGATGAAGCCGAAGCAAAACGCCTACGCGGCATACGTCCGGCCAAAAATGCTTCACGACCGGCTTCGATGCCTTTGCGCATCGCCGAAGCCATCAGTATCGGATTTTTAGCGGCGGCAATCGCGGTATTCATCAATACCCCGGCACAACCCAGTTCCATCGCAATGGCGGCATCGGAAGCGGTACCGACACCGGCGTCGACCAAAATGGGCACCCTGGCATTTTCGACAATGGTCAAAATGTTATAAGGATTGCGCACCCCCAAACCCGAACCAATCGGCGCGGCCAGCGGCATTACCGCGACGCAACCAATGTCTTCCAGTCTTTTGGCGGCAATCGGGTCGTCATTGGTGTAGACCATCACATCAAAGCCGTCTTTGACCAGCATTTCGGCGGCGATATAAGTTTCCGCGACATCGGGAAACAAGGTCAGTTGGTCGGCCAATACTTCCAGCTTGACCAGCTTGTGGCCGCCGAGCAATTCCCTGCCCAAGCGACAGGTTCTGACTGCATCTTCGGCCGTATAGCAACCGGCGGTATTGGGCAATATGGTGTATTTATCCGGCGAAATGACATTCAGCAAATTGGGCTCGCCGGGATTCTGGCCGATATTGGTACGACGAATCGCCACCGTCACAATTTGCGCGCCGCTGGCCTCAATGGCCAAACGGGTTTCTTCCATGTCCTTGTATTTGCCGGTGCCGACCAATAATCTTGAGTGATACTTGACCCCGGCGAGCATGAAAGAATCATCCTGGCCGCCGCCAATCGCATGCACAATTTCCAGGCGATCCCCTGCCTGTAGCACCTGAGTGTCGTATTGTTGAAACGGCAAAATTTCTTTATTCAGTTCAATCGCAATTTTTTTGCCGGTTAAGCCCAAATCGCTAACCACATCGGCAACGGTGCTGTTTTCGGTGCAGTCGCGGGTTTCGCCATTCACATAAACTATCATCTGATTAAACTCCGGCTGGTGTCCACGGTTCTGCGTTGTTGTACCGCTTGCGCCAGCTCTCTTAGCAGCGGAACCGTATCATCCCAGGACAAGCAGGCATCGGTAATGCTTTGGCCGTAGACCAGCGGCTGTCCTTCAACAACTTTTTGGCTGCCTGCCTTAAGGTGACTTTCGATCATCACGCCCATAATCCGGTGGTCGCCGCCCGCAATTTGTTCGGCGACATCGTCACCGACGATCAACTGCCGCTGGCATTGTTTCAAGCTATTGGCATGGCTGAAATCGATCATGATATTCGGCTTTAGTTCGGCATTGACCAGGCCTTCGGCGACCTGTTCCACACTGACCGCATCATAATTCGGGCGATCATTGCCGCCTCGTAAAATGATATGCACGTCTTCATTGCCGGTGGTTGAGAAAATGGCCGAATGACCGGCTTTGTTCAGCGAGATGAAGTGGTGCGGACTCATCGCCGCGCCTATCGCATCGATGGCGATTTTTATGGTGCCGTCGGTGGAGTTTTTAAAGCCGATAGGGCAAGACACGCCCGATGCCAGCTCGCGGTGTCCCTGGCTTTCGGTGGTTCTGGCGCCGATGGCGCCCCAGGCGATCAGGTCGGAAATATATTGCGGCGTGATCAGGTCCAGGTATTCGGTTGCGGCCGGAACGCCCGCTTCGTTCACGTCCAGCAACAAGTGTCGGGCAATACGCAGGCCCTTGTTGATATTGAAACTGGAATCCAGGTCGGGGTCGTTAATCAGGCCTTTCCAGCCCACCGTGGTGCGCGGTTTCTCAAAATAGACCCGCATCACGATTACCAGATCATCGATTAACTCGTCTTTAACCGCTTTCAACAGCCGGGCATATTCATGCGCGGCTATCGGATCATGAATGGAGCAGGGCCCCACGACCACGACCAGGCGATCATCCAGGCCGGCCAGTATTTTGTGGATATCCTGCCGGGCCAGTGCAGTGGTTTGCGCCGCAGCCTCGCTAATCGGCATTTCAGTATGAACCTGAACTGGGGCTATGACTTCTGTAGTCCCACAAATTCTCAAGTCGTCGGTGTTATATTTTGTATGCATTACGCTTTCAACCCGTTACAGGATTATTGTCAGAATTTATCATTTTAACCGATTTTAAACTGCTTTTGTGAGTTCTTGCCAGGGACATGCCGGTATATCTATGTGGTGAGCTAGGGAAGCACTGAGCAAGTTGATTCCATTCATGGCTCGACAAGCTCGCCACGAACGGAATCAGCGACTTACCGTTTGTGGCGAACCTCTCGGACAGTGTTCTTGGTATTCCGAAATAGCTTAGCCTGACAATCCGGGCGGGGTAGGTACCCATCACCCTCCAGCAGTTGAAAGCTTATAAATCCGGTAATTGGGCCGTTAGGCTTGAAGGCGGCGTAAATAAGAAATTAAAAAACTGCGGTATATGACGCAGTTTAATTAAACAAAGTGCGGCATATGACGCAACTGTCTTAGTAAGTAAATTATAATTTCCTTATATACTAATAAGTTAAATTATGGCCTATTTTTTGCCTTATCTATTCAGACGTTAGAATTTTCCAAAATTATTTTTCAATTTAAAATTCAGGTAAAAATGAAAAAATCTGTTCAAAAAATGCACGGCGCAAACGCTATCAGCGGATATTTGTGCAACAGCAAAATGATTGCACTGATACCGCTATGCTTTGCGCCAGCTGTATTGGCCGCAGACAACAATATCAATCCATCCGGTTCGGCGATAACACTCGAGCCTATTACCGTTACCCATAAACGTTCAATCGTCAATACTCTGAATACAACGGAGATAGACGATAAAAAAGTCCGTAGCAAACAGGCCGCCGTCAGCGACACGGCAAAGCTGCTTGAAGATACACCTGGAGTTAGTCTCTACGGATCTGGCGGGGTGTCGAGTCTTCCAGTTATTCATGGCTTAGGTGATGATCGGGTTAAGATTAACGTGAATGGCATGACGATTACTTCGGCATGCGCTAATCACATGAATCCGCCGCTATCTTATATCGATCGCAGCAACATTGGCAAAATCACCATAATGTCCGGGGTGACACCGGTCAGTATGGGCGGCGACAGCATCGGCGGCACCATTTCCGTTGAGTCGCTTGATCCGGTTTTTGCCGAACCCGGCAAGGATATTCTGCTCGACGGCAGCGCTTCGAGTTTTTATCGCAGCAACGGCGATGCCTTTGGGGGCAGTATTGCCGCCGGCATTGCCAATCAAAACGTGCGCCTGGACTATACCGGTTCGCATACCGAAAGCATGAACTACAACGATGCTAATGGCGACAATGTTCAGTCCAGCTCCTATCGAAACCAGAATCACGCGGCTTCCTTGTCATTCAAAAGCGACAACCATTTAGTTGTCATTAAAGGCGGGCAACAGCATATTCCGTATCAGAACTTTCCTAATGCGCGTATGGACCTGACCAATAATGACAGCATTTTTGGCAATATCACGCACAAGGGAAAATTCGACTGGGGTTCGCTGGACAGCAATTTTTACTTTGAAAGCACCAAACACAGCATGGATATCGGCGAAGACAAGCATAATCGTTTTCTTAACGCGGCAGGCGGCGGGAGCTTTGCGCCGCCCAATGATTACATGCCAATGGAAAGCCGCGGCAGGAACTTAGGGTATAAGATTCAGGCGGAAATACCGGTCACCGAGCGCGACACTTTCAGAATCGGTAACGAGTTTCACAGCAACCGGATCAATGATTTTTGGCCGGCGGTCCATAACAATACCTCTATTCCTGCGAGCCAGCCGGCAAATGCGCGAGCGGCTTACTGGATGATGGCGCCGGAAAATTTCGTCAATCTCAACAATGCCGAGCGTGACCGGGTCGGCTTCTTTGGCGAATGGGAAGCTAGGTGGTCTCCTAAGGGATACCTTATTGGGGCTGCGTTACGACCATACCAACACCGATACCGGGGCTGTGCAGCCTTATAATCCCAAGCTGCTGGGTGGGGCCATGGCAGCGGGTGCAGGGTTCTCGCTGAGTGCCGCCAATGCCTTCAATGCAAAAGACCGCGAACGCAACACCGACACTTTCGATGTCACCGCTTTGGTTCAATACACGCCTAACGACAACAGCGATTATGAACTGGGATATGCCCGTAAAAATCGTGCGCCCAACTTGTACGAGCGCTATACCTGGGGTGCACGCAAAATGGATATGGCTATGAACGGCGCGTTTGGCGACGGTAACGGCTATGTCGGCAACATGGATTTGACTGAGGAAACAGCGCATACCGTCAGTTTTACCGCTGCGTTTCATGAGCCGAAAAACAGCTTATGGGAAGTCAAGGCGACCCCGTACTTTACTTATGTGAATAATTTTATCGATGCGGATCGTTGCTCTGGATCTACCAATGGGGCTAGCGGCTGTGACGCCAGTAACCAGACCGCAACTGAAAGATTCGTTTATCTTCAATATGCCAACCACGATGCGCGTTTATGGGGGATGGATGTTTCCGGCCGCGCGGATTTGTTCAGCGATAAAACCTATGGGGATTTCTCCACCCACACCGTCATGAGTTACGTGCGTGGACAGCGTATGGATGGCGGCAATCTCTATCACATGATGCCGTTCAATATGAAACTGAGTCTGGATCACAAACGGAATGGCTGGGACAGCGCTGTGGAAATGCAGTTTGTTGACAGCAAGGACGATGTGCAAGGCATCAGAAATGAAACCACGATACCGTCCTACATTTTGCTGAATGCCCGTACCGGTTACGAATGGAAGATGCTGCGTTTGGATGTCGGTTTGGACAACGTGCTGGATAAGCAGTATTACCAACCATTGGCAGGCTCCTATCTGGGTGATCGCTATGGCATGAATCCAACGGCTGATGCAAGCGTAACCGTGCCTTGGGGCAGAAACGTAGCCGGCATGGGTCGTTCGGCTTTCGTTGGCCTGACGGTCAAATATTAATCGGCCTTGGTCTGCTTTTGCCGCGCCGGAACAGAGATTATCCGGCGCGGCAATCATCTTAAGCAGTCGTGCAGGAAGGTGCTGATTAAATCCTTCTAAAAGCTCAGGGTACCCGAGCTGAACGAGGCATGCTGCCCCTCCGAAACGTTTTGCGTTATAGTGTAGGCGCGCTTTTTAACAGCTATCGCGCGAATAAATGCGCACCCACAACCTACATAAAATAAGGTCACAAACCTCTGTTTTACGAGGTGTCCATGCAGGTCGACTCTATGTAAATTAGCTTGCCTTTTTCTAATCGACCGGTTCTTGTCGGCTAATTCTTCAAAGTCTTATCTTATGGCCGACTGAAGCAGCAATTTTATTAAACTATGTTATTTAGCATTAAGGTGCGTCATATAACCTATTTTTATTATGGTATCCATTTAATGGATAAGCGATAGCCAGTGCTGGCAGGGGATTTGGTGACTTGGCATGTAATGTGCTTAAGCTGTTATATCTGTCATCGCTATAAGAAAATAAAAAATGAAAAAATACGTATTATTAATGGGCGTAAGTTATTTAAGTGCTGGAATTGCCGCCGAGCCGGTAACGACCGACAAATCGATCCAGAAAAAACAGGCTATAAAAAAGGACAGCGAACCGCTGGTTTTGGACATGCTGACCATCAAGGCCCAATCATCCAATATCGATCAGCCGTTCGGCAGCTATCTCGATCATTCCAAAATAGCCCTTTCCAGAACGGCTACCAGCGACACCGCACAAATGTTTAAAGGTACACCTGGAATAAGCTTCTCCGGCGGCGGCGGTATTTCCAGCCGACCCATTATCCACGGCATGGCCGACGACCGTTTACGGGTTCAAGTCGATGGCATGAATTTGATTTCGGCTTGCGCCAATCACATGAACCCTGCGCTTTCTTATGTTTCCCCTTCCAGCGTGTTGAGCGCCCAGGTGCTTGCCGGAATCACGCCGGTCAGCATGGGCGGCGACAGTATCGGCGGTACTATTCGTGTTAATTCGGCCGATCCTGAATTTGCCGAAGATGGCGAAGCGCCATTGATTAAAGGTCAGGGTTCAGTCTTTTATCGCAGCAACGGCGATGCACAAGGCGGCAATATTGCCGCCTCGATAGCCAACGAACATGCCGAGATCAAGTACACCGGCTCAACGGTGGAGTCGCGCAATTACAAGGCGGGCGGAAATTTCACCACCCGAAATACCAAAAACGGCAATGATGTTGTCAGTTCTTCGTCTTATAAATCCGAGAACCAATCGCTGTCATTGGCCTTACGCAACGACGACCATCTTGCCGTGATCAAGGTAGGGCAGCAAAACATTCCTTATCAAGCTTTTCCCAATGTGCGTATGGACATGACCGGAGATGACAGCTGGTTTGCCAATGTCTTCACCAAAAGCCAGTTCCGGTGGGGTAATCTGGAAGCCCGCGCCTATCACGAGGATGCTCAGCACAAGATGAACTTCCTCGAGGACAAAATGACTACGCCAACCCGCAGTATGCCAATGGATACCCATGGCGTTAACCAGGGCCTGTCGGTAAAAGCCAATATCGATATAACCGACAAGCATTTGCTGACCGTGGGCAGCGAGTATCAGCGTTATCGTTTAGACGACTGGTGGGATCCGCTTGGGCCGACTCTGCCGCCGCCAGCAATGATGATGCAAAATATGATGCGCGGCCCCGCTCCATTCTGGAATATCAACGAAGGAAAACGAGATCGGATCGACCTGTTTACCGAATGGGAAGGCCGCTGGAATCAGCAATGGCTGACTCAACTCGGCGTCCGTGTCGGTGTCGTGGAAATGAATGCGGGTGATGTGATGGATTATGGCGCAGTCACGCCAGAAGCACGGACGGTTAACAGCCAAAATAAAAAACAAACCGATGTGAATATTGATTGGACGGCATTGGCGCGTTACACCTTCAACGACATGCAGACTTATGAGCTGGGGGCTGCCAGAAAAACCCGATCGCCCAACCTTTACGAACGCTTTGCCTGGTCTCGCGGATCAATGGCTATGTATATGAATAACTGGGTGGGTGATGGCAACGGCTATGTAGGCGACATCAATCTTAAACCGGAAGTCGCCCACACCGTCAGCGCGACAGCCAATTGGCATGACGCCAATCAGGAGGATTGGGAAACTAAAATCACGCCCTTTTACACCCATGTCGAGAACTATATTGATGCGAGACTCTGTCAGCTGGCCAATGGCAAGGCATGCGTCAGCACTCCTGGCAGCTTTAATCTGCTGCAACTGGCCAACTTCGATGCGCATCTGTTCGGTGTCGATGTTTCCGGATCCAAGCTGTTATTGGAAACCGGTAAATACGGCAACCTGACCGGTAAAACCGTTTTAAATTATGTCAGGGGACAGAACAACGACACCGGCGGCAACCTGTACCAACAGATGCCGTTCAATGCGACGGTAGCGCTCGAGCATCAACGCGGCGGCTGGTCCAACACGATCGAAACGCAAATAGTCGCGCCTAAAACCGACGTGCAAGCCGTCCGCTTGGAGCCTAAAGCCGCGGGTTACGCATTGCTCAACCTGCGCAGCAGTTATACCTGGAAACATTTGCGAATCGATGGCGGCATAGATAATCTTCTTGATAAGAATTACGCCCTGCCTTTAGGCGGCACTTATATAGGAGAAAGAAGCATTCCGGGAACGGCGGTACCCGGCATGGGGCGTTCATTCAATGTCGGCATGACGGTAAACTACTAGCAAATATAAGCGGATGAAGCGCGTTAAGCCTGAATAGTTCGCCCCCGGAATTGTTTCAGGTTTAGCAGTGCTTCATCCGGTCTACTTAACTGAACGGAATTTACACCCCGTTCATTTGTGCTTTGTGGGGACGCCGGTAAAGAGACGAACCCACAACCTGCACAGCACTTTCATGGTCTTGCAAGTTGTCCTGCGGGACGTCCAGGTAAGTTAGCCTGTCGGACAGAAATCTAATTAAACTGTGTTATTTAACATACTAAAGTACGGCATATGCCGTGTTTTTATTAAAAAACACACCGCCAATAAGCGCCTGTAAGCCAGGATAGGACAAGCGCATTAATTTAAAAAAGCTGTCAAGTAAGCAAAATCAATTCGCAGCTAAAAGATAAGTGATTGATTGCTTAAGTGTAAGCAATGAATTGCGGTAAATTAAAAAATCAAGTTCAGTAGCGCTGATATTCGATACTGCGGCGGCCTTGATTGCTTGGCATGCAATGTGCTTTTATTGTTGGATCGTTCACAACAATAAAAATTAAAAAAATGAAAAAGTACCTACTATTACTGGGAGTGAGTTATTTAGGCAGCGGGATTGCGGCCGAACCGGTGAAGGCGACTAAAACCGATAAATATCAGGGCGAGGACATGGTCACCTACGGGACCGTGACCGATAGGCAGTTTCCGGATACTGCCAAGGCAACCCCGACCTATACGATTGACGCAGCAGAGGTTGAGACCAAGGTTAATGCGACGACCGTAGAAGATGCTATTCGGTATGCGCCAGGCGTACTGATACGCAAACGCTTTATTGGCGATCCAAACGGCACCTTGGGCATACGCAGTTCAAATTCCTTTCAATCTGCACATACCATGGTTTATGCGGACGGCATGCCGCTGCACAACCCTCTGCGCACTTCATTCAATGGAGCGCCCCGGTGGTCGATGGTGTCACCTAATGAACTGGATTCGGCGGAAGTGCTTTACGGCCCGTTCTCATCGCAATACAGCGGCAACTCGATGGGCGGTGTGATTAATCTGAATACTAAAATGCCGGAAAAGTTTGAAGCCCAAATGGATGCCATGGGGATTTTTCAGAATGTGCATCGCTCAGGGCGCAATGAAACCTTAATGGGCTATAAAACCTTTATTTCCGCAGGCGACCGTTTTGATAAGTTCAGCGTCTGGGCTTCTTATAACCGCTTTGAAAACGAAGGCCAACCGCAGACCATCAATGCCGCCCAATTAAGCTCGGCAAGAGGCGGAATTGCCGTTACCGGCGGAGAAGGTTATCAAACCCCTAAAGGCGATCCGGCGATTGCCTACGGTGATATCGGCGTTGCCCAACAAACCACGGATCTGTTCAAGGCCAAATTCGCTTATGACTTTACCGAAGAACTGCAAGGACGCTTTACTATTGCCTATGAAGACCGCGTAGGAAAAGTTGACGACCCGAACAGTTTATTAAGAGATGCTGCGGGCAATACGGCATGGGGCGGCGCCACAGCAGCCGGAGTGTCAGCCAACCAAAACTACAGAACCGTTGACGGACAACGGTTTACCGTTCCCGGCTCGGTTTTTTCGGTCAGCGACTCGGAGCGCCAGACTTTAAATTATGGCTTGGGGTTAAAGGGAAAAATCTCGGATAACTGGAGCATCGATACCACCGCCAGTTACTACGACGCGTTCAAGGACAGAACGGTCAGTTCAAATCTCAATCCCGACCATCCGCAAAACCAAAACAAAGGCCAGGTTACTGATGAAAAACCCTGGTGGGCCACTTACGACCTGAAATTGGCGACCGACAAGTTTCTGGGACGGGATGATTTGTCGTTTATGGGCGGCTATCAGTTTAACCATGCCAGCCTGAATCTGGATACTTACTCCAGCAATAACTATGCGGCTGGAACTGCCGATGTTAAAACCGGCGACAGCGGTGGCGCGACTCAAACCAACAGCGCTTTTTCGCAGTTGGAATGGCGATTTTTGCCGGACTGGAGCGTGATGGCCGGAGGGCGATTTGACCATTGGCAGGCGATTGACGGCCATGTGCATACTTTTGGCGCGACCAATAATATCCAAAACTATGCCAACCGCGACGCCTCTCGCATTTCGCCGAAAGCCTCGCTGGAATATTCACCGGATGCCTGGACATTCCGTTACTCGTTTTCCAAGGCGTATCGCTTCCCGATTGCCGAAGAAATGTTCGCCAGCGTATCCAGGCTGAATAGCCTGAGTATTTCAGCGCCCGATTTAGGCCCGGAGAATGGTTATTTTCATAATTTCATGACCCAATACGATATTCCCCGAGGTTATCTGCGCGCCAATTTCTTTTTTGATCAGATCAATAATGAAATTGCCAATACCTTGCAGACTATCAACGGACAAAACATCACCACCTTTTTGCCCATTGAGCAAACCGAGGCTATCGGTGTGGATCTGACTTATCAACAAAACGAAGTGTTTGACCTGCCGGTCGATTTGATGGTCAATACCACCATCATGAACAAACAAATCACCAAAAACAGTCGCAATCCTTCATTGGTCGGCAACGAATGGGATCGCTTACCCCAACTGCAAATCAACGGCTCGGCAACGTATCATATTACCCAGCCATGGGATGCGTCGGTAGGCGTTCGTTATCGCAGTGACGCCTTTCAACAATTAGACAACTCTGATACCGCTGCCAATGTGATGGGCGGCACCGATGAATCCACCTTTGTCGATTTGAAAACCTCGTATAAGTTGCCTATCAATACACAACTGAAAAGCACCCTCTCAGCGGGAATCGATAACGTGTTTGATGTCAATGCCTTTGAAAATCATCCGTATCCGCAACGTACCTACTATGTTCGAGCCTCGCTGAAATATTAACCGAAGCGTAAAAAACAGTTTATTGAGCAGCACCAGGATGTGCTGCCGTTAAATGCTAAATCCCATAATAATAATCTCCACAGGTCCGAGTACATGAATCCTTCCAAACCGCCTTATCCGCTCAACTCCAGACGCGCTTTGATCTGCCTGCTGATCCTGGCATCTCCGCATACTATGGCTGAAACCAAGCAAACCGTAGACGGAAAAGCAGCCGCTGCCGACAACGCCAAGGCGGTGATGACCGATATGACGGTAACCGAAAAAATAAAGCCGACCGCCAAGGAAAGATACCGGCTGCCGACGACCACAGAAAGCGTCACCCGCGAAAAAATCGACAACACCATCAATGCGATGACTGCCGAGGACGTCATTAAATACCTGCCCAGCATTCAAGTGCGCAAACGCTATATCGGCGACACCAATGCGCCGGTGGGCTGGCGTACTTCCGGCACCAGCCAGAGCGCCCGCGGCCTGATTTATGCCGATGGCATCATACTCTCCTCCCTGCTTGGCAATAATAACGGCAACACCGGTTCACCGCGCTGGAACATGGTATCGCCCTCGGAAATCGAACGGGTTGATGTGATGTATGGGCCGTTTTCGGCGGCGTACTCAGGCAATTCCATTGGCGGCGTGATCGACATTACCACGCGTATGCCGGAAAAATTCGAGGCGGGCGGCGATATAAAATCGACTTGGCAGGATTATGGTTTCTACGGCAAGAACAAGACGTTCGACAGCCAGGAATATTCTTTCAATGTCGGCGATCGCTACAAAGACCTGTCATTTCGTTTTGATGTGAGTCACCTGGACAGCCATAGCCAGCCTATCGTCTTTGTGAATCCGATTGTTTCGACGACCAATGCAAGGGGTGTGGACACGCCGGTAACCGGCGCTATTGCCAACTTGAATGGGGCCGGTGTTAATGCCCTGGTGTTGGGCGAGTCTGCGCTCAATCATACCGTACAGGACAACTTCAAATGGAAATTGGGCTATGACCTTACTCCGACCATCCATGCGGCGTATACATTGGGACTGTGGCAAAATGATGCTAACGCCGGTTTTAACAGCTTTCTGCGCAATGCCAATACCGGGGCCATAGTAGACAGCGGCAACGTTAATATTGACGGAAGGCGCTATGCTGTTAATTTCGCAGAAACCCGCGCCGAACAACTGCACTGGTCGCATGGCATGAATCTTAAATCCGACACCGGCGGGCTATTCGATTGGGATTTGGCAGGCAGCGTGGTCGAATACGGCACGGATCTGAGTCGCACATCGACTCAAACGCCGGCGCAAGCCGCTAATAACGGCGCCGGCCGAACCACCAGCTTGACCGGAACCGGCTGGCATACCGCCGACGCGAAGGGTATCTGGCGTCCCGACGCGGACCTGCTGGGCAAGCATGAAGTCAGCTTCGGTTTTCACCATGATTTATACAATCTGGATAATACGGTTTATAACGCGACCAACTGGAAATCCAGCGATGGTGGCAGCATTTTTTCCGATTCGCAAGGCAAGACCCAAACCGAGGGCTATTGGTTGCAGGATGCCTGGGATTTTACTAAAGACTGGAATTTGACTTTGGGCGGACGCCTGGAAAACTGGCATGCTTACGATGGCTATAATGCGGCAACAGTTGGCGGAGCAATCCAGTCGATCAATCAGGCAGAGCGCAATGAGCTGGAATTTTCGCCCAAGGCCAAGTTGACCTGGAAGCCTATGGATCGTGTACAAACAGGTTTAGCTATCGGCCAGGCCTATCGTTTTGCAACCGTGACCGAGCTGTTTCAAACGACTACGGTTAATGTGGGCGGGGTAAATAATATTGTCAATGGCAATCCCAATCTCAAGCCCGAAGAAGCACTGTCTTCCGAACTTTCCGGCGAATATTTCCTGGATCAGGGCAAATTGCGTCTTAGCTTATTTCAGGAACGCGTAAAGGATGCCATTTTTCGCAACGAGGCTTTTTAGCCGATGGCAGCACGGTTAACTCCCCTCAAAATGTCGGCGAAATTCAAACCTACGGGATTGAATTTGCCGGCGAAGCCAGCGATGTAGGCATACAGGGTCTTGACCTTTCCGGCAACGCCACCTGGACCGACTCCAGAATCACCGAGAACGGGGTTGCAGATGTGGCCGCCGCAGCCGCAGGCCCTACTGCCGCCAACCCCAACGCCGACCAGCCTTCAACCGGTAAACGCCAACCCAGGGTTCCCGAGTGGCGCGCCAGTGCGACAGTTGCCTATCGTCCGACCGACAAGTTGACTACCTCGGTAAGCGGCCGTTACAGCAGTCCGCAGTTTAGCCAATTGAACAACAGCGATACCAATCCAGGCACTTATGCGTCGGGCGGTACTGCTTACTTCATTGTCGATTTACACGCCAAATATCAAATTACCAAGCAAGTCAGCGCTTCGGCAGGTATTGATAATGTTAACAACCAGGAAGTCTGGTTATTTCATCCCTTCCCATCGCGCACTTACTTTGCTGAGTTGAAGTATAATTATTGATACGTTAATTTTATAAAGCGAAAACAAAAAAGCCTGGCTTGTTAAGAGCCAGGCTTTACTGCATAGAGGGTAGAATGGCATTTGTTGTTTTTCTCTTTATAATTCAGTTCGACTTTTTAATTCGGTGTAATCCATGAAATCTCTTACCTCTGTTTTATTGCTTGCAGCGCTGGCCGTCTCCGGCTGTGCACATGAAGCGCCGATAAAATCGGCAGGTGCTGACAAGCAGCAGCATGCTGGTCCTCATTCTGCAGAGGCAAAAGGCGCTTGCGCCGATGTCAAAGCGTTGCCTTCAAACCAATGCGCTGAAACGATAAGCGCCGCGTTTGACAGCAAGGGTGTGCTATGGATTGCCTGGGTAAACAATGATCATGTTTATGTGCAATCATCGGAAGATAAGGGCTTAAGCTTTTCCGCGCCGGTGATGGTCAATCCCGTCGCCGAAAAAATAGAAGCCAAAGGCGAATACCGCCCGAAAATAAAGCTGGATGCCAAGGGCAATATGTATTTAAGCTGGACGCTGAAACTGGAAGGCCGTCATAGCGGCCATATCCGCTTTAGTCGCTCGACTGACGGCGGCCGGCATTTTTCCGCTCCGGTTACCGTCAACGATAACCGGGATATCATCAGCCATCGCTTTGACAGTATGGCGGTCGGCAAAAACGGCGAAATATTTATTGCCTGGCTCGATGCCAGAGACGTTGAAACAGCAAAAAAAGCCGGCCAAAAATTCGAGGGCTCTTCGCTGTATTACAGCTGGTCTGACGACGGCGGACAGCATTTTTATCCGAATAAAAGAATCGCCACCCATACCTGCCAGTGCTGCCGGCTGGATACCGCGATAGCGCCGGATAATACGCCGGTGGTCACCTGGAGGCATGTTTTTGAAGGCGGCATACGCGATCACGCGCTGGTTAAATTTAACGATTGGAATACCCCCGGCGATACCCACCGTTTAGGTCAGGATAACTGGAAAATCGATGCCTGTCCGCATCACGGCCCCGGTCTGTCGATTGCCGATTCCGGCATTTATCATGCAGTATGGTTCAGCAATTCCCCTACCAATCAGGGCCTGTTTTACGCCTACTCGACCGATTCAGGGCGGCATTTTTCCACGCCGCTTAACTTCGGCAAGGCAAGCTCAGGCCATCCGCATGTGCTGGCGTTAGGTCCACGGGTCAATGTGGTTTGGCAGGAGTTCGACGGTACCCACAATGTTATCAAGCTGATCAAATCCGCCGACGACGGCAAAAGCTGGTCGAAGCCTGAAGTGATTGCTCAAACCGCGCTATC
The DNA here is from genome assembly GCF_037671525.1 of Methylobacter svalbardensis. NCBI lineage: Bacteria > Pseudomonadati > Pseudomonadota > Gammaproteobacteria > Methylococcales > Methylococcaceae > Methylobacter > Methylobacter svalbardensis. The sequence goes on along the minus strand of NZ_JAWPOH010000001.1, from coordinate 52,315 downwards.
CGGCGATCAGCCGTTTTTGGTCAGCGATGGGCAGAAGATGTATCTTTCCTGGAAAACGCAGCAGCAGAATTATCAATTGAAACTTATTGGTGAGTAAGGCGGTAAGATGGGCTAAACAACGCTCAGCCCAATCCACTAAAAGAAATGTCCACGAAAGACACGAAAAGCACGAAAAACCACGACGCGATTTTTTTCGTGTCTTTCGTGCTTTTCGTGGACAGTGCTTTTTCCTACGGATCGGATTCTTGATGTGTCCTTAATTGCTTTAAGCCGAAACTAATTATGCCTCCAAACAAATTCCTGCTTGAAGCCAGACAACTGGTGGTCAAGTATAAAAACCATCGCGCGATCGATGGGCTCGATTTGTCGGTTCCGGCCGGTTGCGTCTATGCCTTGCTGGGCGGCAATGGAGCCGGGAAAACCTCAACCATTAATACCTTTTTGGGTTTCCATCGGCCGACCAGCGGCAATGTGTTGATTGATGGCGAGTCGCCTGAGCAAAACCCGGCGGTGGTGCGCGCCAAGCTGGCCTATTTGCCGGAAAATGTGGCGTTGTATGAATACCTGACCGGAGTGGAAAAATCTGAATTTTTTCTGTACGCTGGCTGATATCCGCCTATCCCGGCAGCACGCGCACGATTTGCTGGCGAATACCGGCTTGCAAACCGACGCCCATGACCGGCGCGTGTCGACTTACTCCAAGGGTATGCGCCAGAAAGTCGGTCTGGCTATCGCCTCGGCAAAACAGGCGAAAGTCATGCTGCTGGATGAGCCGACCTCCGGGCTCGATCCCAGTGCGGCCAATGATTTTGCCCAGCGCATACGGGCGGCCGCCGATCTGGGCATGGCGGTGCTGATGGCGACTCATGATCTGTTTAATGCCAAGCAGGTCGCCGACCGTATCGGCATCATGAAAGCGGGTCGTCTGGTTGAAGAGTTCGATGCGCACACCGTGGCGCACGATGAGTTGGAACACAAATATCTGGCGCACGCGCGGGGCTTGCTGTGATTGTTGCGATTATCCGCAAGGAGCTGTTGGCGGTTGTGCGGGACGGAAGGCTGTTGGTGTTGGCCTTTTCGGTGTTCGCGCTATTAAGCGGCTTTTTTCTGGCTTCCATCAGCGAACATCAGCAGTTGCAGCAGGAAAAACAGGCAGTGGGCGCAAGCGCCAAGCAACAATGGGATACGCAAGGCGTCAAGAACCCGCATGCGGCGGCGCATTTCGGCATTTATGTGGTTAAGCCGGATTCGCCGCTGGCATCGATAGATCCCGGCTTGAGACACTATACCGGTCAGACGCTCTGGCTGGAGCCGCACAAACGCAACGGCGCGCGTTTCAGTCCGGCGGCCGACCAGGGATTAGCCGGTCGCTTCGGGCAGGCCGGCGCCGGTTTTGTGTTGGTTGCATTGTTGCCGCTGCTGGTCGTGGCGCTGGCTTTTAATGCGGTGACTTTGGAGCGGGAGCAAGGTACGTTGCGCATGTTGCACAGTCTCGGGGTATCGGCTATGCAACTGTTGCTGGGCAAATTTATCGGTTTGTTGCTGGCTTTTTTGCTGGTGTTGCTGCCGGTAATGGGGCTTGCGATGATTATTTTGTATCGTAATTTCGACCTCACCGGTGACGACAGTCTCAGGCTGTTGGCGTTGGGCGCTAGTTTTTTTATCTATTATGCGGTATTCGCGGCCCTGGCTATGTCCACCTCGATCCATTTTAACAGCAGCCGTCTGGCTTTGTTTGCGTTGTTGGCTTTCTGGTCTGGCAGTGTGCTGATTGCGCCGCGATTGGGCGCCGCTGCCGCAGAGGTGTGGATGCCGATACCCGCTGCGACGGCGTTTTGGGCGGCGATCAAAGACGATATTCAGCAGGGTCTGGATAACGATGGCGACCATGAAAAGCGGGAGGCGTTATTCAATGTTCAGCTGTTAAAACAGTACGGTGTGACGCGGATTGAAGATTTGCCGGTAGGCTATACCGCACTCAAACGCAGTTTTAATGACGGTTATTCCGAACGGGTTCATACCTTGCATTTCGACAGGTTGAGTGATGCGTTCGAACGCCAAAGCCGGTTTATCCATATCGCCTCGCTGCTTGGCCCGAGTATCGCGATGCGCTCGGTGTCGATGACATTGTCGGGCATGGATTTGGCGCATCAGCGCCATTTTGAGGATGCCGCCGAAAATTACCGGCATTATTTTATCGGCCTGATCGATGACTGGGATCGTGAACGCAGCCACGGCACGGAGCATGGCGCTCAGGGCCATGATGACGACTGGGCCAGCGTTAAGGCATTCCGTTATCAATCGCCTCCGGTGGGCTTTGCCTTGCATCATGCGCTGGCGGACCTGCTGGTATTGCTGGCTTGGCTGGTCGCCGCGCTGATAGCGTTGCTGTTTTCTGCCAAGAGGCTGAAGCCATGATGCCGTTGTTGCCAGCCGAATGGCGGCGCTTCATCCGCAATCCGGTCAATCTGTGGGTTATTGCCGCATTCTTTACTCTGTTGGCGGCCAGCGCGCTTTGGTCGGGGCTTGCTGCCAGTGAGTTTCGTGCCAGGGCATTGCCGTCGCAACACCCCTCCGCAGGCACGCAGGTGCGGACGGAAATGCACGATGCGCCGGGTACCGGCCAAGGCGGCTATACCAGCAAACTGGCCGATAGTACAACGGTGCGCCTTCCGGCGCTGGGCGGTTTGGCCTTGAGCGTGCGGCAAGTCGATCTGCTCGGTTCAGAGCTGCGGATCTCAAGCCGCAGTCGTCATACCGATGGCCGTAACAGCGATCAGCTATTCAATCCGCTGCTGCGCGAACTGGGCTTGCCCGATTTTGCGACTGTACTGGCGTTATTGCTGCCGTTGACCGTGATAGCGGTTAGTTACGGTCTGGTGCAGGAAGATCGGGAGCGGGGCGTATGGCGTTTGGTTTGCGCGCAAATGGCCCAGCCTTGGCGGATGGTATTTACCGCACTCGCGGTGCGCTGGGTAATGGTGCTGGTGCCTGTGGTCGCGGCATCGCTGCTTGCGTTTATGTTGGATTCCGGCGCGACTGTTTACGTGGCAAGTTATTGGCTGGTTTTTGTCGGGCTGTTTACCGGGTTGTGGATTGCAATTGCCGGACTGTTTTTGTTGCTGCCGGTTTCATCGGGTGCGGCGGCGGTAGGCTTGCTAGGCGTATGGCTGGTCACGACCTTTGCGCTACCGGCGGGTTTAAGCTGGGCGGCAAGCGGCGAGCAAGCCATGCCCTCCCGGCTCGAAGCGATTGTCGATATTCGGCGTGTTCAGGCGCAAACGGCTACACAACAAGCCGGATTGCTGTCGGCCTGGTATCTGTCTCATCCTGAGATCGCGCCCGTATCGGAGCTTTCGCGCGAAATTACCGGTCTGCCCGCCAATCTGGAGCTTGATGGCAAGGTGCGGCCGTTGATGTATCGTTTCGATGAGGTTCGGAAAGCGCATTTCGAGTTTATGCAGCGTTGGTCCGCACTGTCGCCAGGCTTGGCCGTCGTGTTGACGGCCGACCGTCTGGCGGGTATCGACGCGCCCCGTTATGCCGAATACATTGACACGGTTAATCAATTTGAAGACCGGTGGCGGGCGTTTTTTGTCCGCAGAATCATCGGCAAGCAAGCCATGACGACCTCGGATTATCAACAACAGCCGATCTTTACACCGTTGCTGACTGCGGCCACAGCTTGGACGGTGCTAGTAAGGCAGTTGTTGGTCGGCATTTTTTTATCAGGGGGGCTGATCATGTTGCGCAACCGCTTCGCAAAGCCGTAAAACGCGGTTTAAACGCCAGCGCAGGCAGGGTAATTTTACTGACACCTTGATAATAAACTCAGATCAGGCTTTATAATAGATAGCAATCGAAACGACTTTTCCGGTCGGAATTTCTTAACTTCATACTATGACTATTTGGACTACTATGCTTAATTCTAGCCGACATCACACCTGTCTGGCCGCCGCTTTCTTAGGCGTTTGTGCGTTATCGGTGCAGGCTGCTGCGCCTGCCCGGGAAACCGCCGCAACGATAGCTCAGCCGGCGGTGCCTGGCGATCAAAAAAATACGCTGCAGGAACAATACCACTCAGTTACCCGGCAAACGGATATTTTGCAAACCTATAATCAGCATATTAAAGACATGCTGGCATCCCAGGTTGAAGAAAAAGCCTCGCTGGAAAAACAACTGCAAGATATTGAAGTTACCAAGCAGGAAATCGTGCCGTTGATCGTACACATGCTCGATAGCTTGGATCAATTTATTCAGCTGGATTTGCCGTTCTTACCCGAGGAGCGCAAGCAGCGTTTGAGCCAATTAAAAGAGCTGGTCACGAAAGCCGATGTCAGCAATGCCGAAAAATTTCGCCGGATCATGGAGGCCTTTCAGGTTGAAAATGAATACGGCAATACGATTGAAGCCTATAAGGCGAATATCGTGTTGAACGGAGTGACCAGTTCGGTTGATTTTTTACGCCTGGGTCGTGTGGCCCTTTATTACCAACGGCTGGACGGCAGTGAAACCGGTTTCTGGGATAAAGAGGAAAAACGCTGGCAGCCATTATCTTCCGGTTACAGCAACTCGATTCGTAACGGTTTGCGTATTGCCCGCAAGGAAACCGCGCCCGACATGTTGATCGTTCCCGTTTCTGCACCTGAGGCCGCCAAATGAATAAGCTGATCTTTGTTTTTTTAATGCTATTGCTTTGCAATACTGCTTTTGCCGATCACCTGGATCTGGATAAGTTATTACAGGAAATTAAACAAACTCAAGGCGAGGAAGGCAAAGTCAATGCCGCTCGGGAAGCCGAGTTTGTTGCCGACCCCGGCAAACAGCAACAATTATTAGACGCTGCCAAAGCGGAGCTGAGTAAACAGGAAAGCATCGGCAGTCAACTGAAGGCGCAACTGACGGCCAACACCGAACAGTTAAACCAGCTGGAAGCCAAACTGACCGAGCGTAGCGGGCCGTTGGGCGAACTATTCGGCGTCGCCCGGCAAGTCGCCGGCGATTTAAAAGCCAACTTGAAAAATTCTATTATTTCTGCGGAGTTCCCTGACAGAACCGCCGTGTTATCTGCGATTGCCGATAACAAAGCCCTGCCGTCCATGGCGCAGATGGAGCAATTATGGTTTACCCTGCAACAGGAAATGACCGAATCCGGCAAAGTTGTCCATTACGATGCTGAAATCCTGTCGGCAGCAGGAGAACCGCGCCAGGCAAAAGTCGTGCGGGTGGGTGTCTTCAATGCGCTGGCGGATGGCCAATATTTGCGCTATTTGCCGGAAACCGGGAAACTGGCCGATCTGCCGCGTCAACCGGAAGGCAAGTTCCTTGATTTGGCTGAAGAATTCGCAGAGTCTACATCAGGACAAGCCGATATTGCCCTTGATCCTACCCGCGGCGCTATTCTCGGCATGCTGATTCAAACGCCGAGTTTCATTGAACGTTTGCAGCAAGGCGGATTGATTGGTTACATAACCATGATCTTGGGTGTGGTCGGTTTTATTTATGGCATGGTCAGATTGGTTCAATTATCGTCAGTCAGCCGAAAAATGGAGCTGCAGATGAACAGTTCTGTTGCTAATGAGGACAATCCGCTGGGACGCATTTTTGCTGTTGTCGAGAAAGGCAATGCTGAGGATACCGATAATCTGGAGTTATTACTGGATGAGGCGATTACCCGGGAAGTGCCGCCGTTGGAAGAAGGCTTGTCGATTCTTAAGTTGGTGGCTGCCGTAGGGCCCTTGCTGGGATTGCTTGGCACCGTGACCGGCATGATTGTGACGTTTCAATCGATCAGTTTGTTCGGCACAGGCGACCCAAAACTGATGGCTGAAGGCATTTCCCAGGCGCTGGTGACTACCGTGCAGGGATTGTCTGTCGCCATTCCCTTATTGTTTCTGCACAGCATTGTCGCTTCCCGCAGCCGGGTATTGGTGCAAATTCTCGATGAGCAGACGGCCGGCTTAATCAGCCGCCGGGCAGGCAAGTAATGTCTGCGTTGTTAACGTTGCTGGAGTCGCTACGCAATTTCTTAAATACCGGCGGCGACGTGCTATGGATGATTCTGCTGACCTCCATCTGTTTATGGACGCTGGTGGCTGAGCGCTTCTTTTTTTTCAGGCTGACCTATCCCGGGCTCAAGGCTCTTTGGGTGGACCAGTGGAACAGCCGGGAAGACCGGCATACGCCACATGCCTTATCCATCAGGGAATGTATTATTTCTGAGGCTAAAATTAAAATGAGCAAAACTATTCCTATTATCAATATGTTGGTGGTTTTGTGTCCGTTGTTAGGCTTGCTAGGCACGGTAACAGGGATGATTAGCGTCTTTGACGTGATGTCGGTGACCGGCACCAGCAACGCCAGGGCAATGGCATCCGGCGTATCCCAGGCCACCATACCGACTATGGCCGGCATGATTATCGCAATAGGCGGACTTTATTTCAGCAAGCGTATTGAAGAGCTGGTCAATGATGAAGTTCATCACCTGACCGATTTATTAAAATATCACTAGGAGCATCCATGCGCCGCAAAAATAGCCGGTCGTCAGCTGACAAAAATGCTGAACTTGATATGACACCGATGCTCGACATCGTTTTTATTATGTTGATTTTTTTTATAGTGACCAGTTCCTCGATTAAGGAATCAGGGCTCGACGTTAATCGTCCGCAAGCTAAAACTGCCGAGAAACTCGAACAGGCGCATATTATTGTGGCGATTAGCCCCGCCGGTGAAATCTGGATAGATAAGAAGGTCATCGACATTCGTGCGGTTAGAGCCAATGTCGCCAGGTTGCATGCCGAAAATCCGCTAGGTTCGGTGGTGATTACCGCTGACAGGGAGGCCAAAACCCATGTTCTGGTCAGCGTTATGGATCAGATTCGCCTGGCCGGTATCAATAACGCTTCCATTGCTACCGAAGCGGAGTCTCAGTGAAGTCGTCTGTTGCCGCCTTATTGACCGGTATTCTTGTCTCGCTGGGCCTGTTCTGGCTGATGCAATTCATGCTGATGAGTAACCAGCATGTGGTTAAAAAAACCGAACACCTGAACATGATGGAGTTTGTGCGCTTAAAACGTGAGCCACCACCAAAGCCTAAAATCGAAAAACCGCCTGAAAAAAAGGTGGAGCAGGTGCAGGATAAGCCGCAGCCTCCGCAACGCCAGAAAGCGCCGCCCAAAAAGCAGCCGGTAATCCAAAAGGCACCCGTGGTAAAGCAGGAAATACCTGCTATGGATGTGCCCAAGCTGGATATACCGGTACAAGCGGTAAAATCCAGTGGGCCTGCGGTGAACGTCTTAGGCACAGCAGGGACAGCAGGGACAACAAGCGATACCGGGAAAACCGGCAATGCACAAGATGATGCCGGTAAAGGCGCCGCTTCTGGTGGAGTCAGCACCGGTGTTGTTCCGCTGGAACGGGTTCCGCCCAAATATCCGAGAGGGGCGGCTAACCGTCATATTGAGGGCTGGGTTAAAGTCGAATTTACCATCACCACAGACGGAGATGTTGAAGATGCCGTGGTTATAGAGGCTCAGCCTGCGGGTATCTTTGATAATGCCGCGCTACAGGCTATTAGCCGGTGGAAATTCAAGGGAAAAATAGTTGATGGTGTCGGGGTTACCCAAAGAGCCGTTCAGACCCTGCAATTTAAATTAACAAGATAATTGGTTTGCGCTTTACCGGCCTATATTGCCCCCTATCGGGACAACTGTTCAGCCGATGCCGTGAGCTTAAAAAAACAGCAATCAGTCCGATGATTGCACCCATGCGTTTATTTTGAATAACTAAAAAAGCAGATCTTAATGCCCTCTCACATTTCGCCGGAAGTAATTATCGACGGTACCTTATACACACTGCTGGCTTTTTCGGTGATCACATAGACGGTTATTTTTTTCAAAATCTGGCAGCTCACCAAGAACAGTTTTTATAATCGGGCTTATAACAAAGCGTTTTGGGATGCCTCTAATCTGGAGCAGGCAAAAACCTTGCCCACAGTAGTAGCCAGGGGGCCGGAAGCGCGCATAGCCCAGCAAGGGTTTGCTTGGATGAAAGTCAGCAGTCTGCCGGCAAGAGCCTTAAATACCGAGGCGTCCGATCTGAATTACTGGAGCATTCGCTGCTCGTGCACATGCAACAGGAGCAACACGCAATGGAAAGCGGCCTGACCATGCTTGCCAGCATCGGCAGCACTGCGGCGTTCGTCGGTTTGTTCGGTACGGTTTTAGGCATCATACACGCGATGCATGAAATTACTGCCAGCGGCTCGACCAGTATCGGTGCATGTGACCTTACCGAAAACCGCCGAGACCACTGCGGATATTAAAGCGCAGCCGTTGCAGCTTGGCATTGATGCGCAGGGGGCTATAACACTGAACAAGCTTCCACTCGCGGACCTTGCCGCATTGGAAACAGCGCTGAAGGCTGAACTGTTAAAAAATCCTGAAATAGGCTTGCATTTATACGCCGATCAAGACGTCGTTTATGCAAAAGTCGCCGAAGTCATGGCAACTGTACAATATTCGGGGATCGCTAAAATAGCGTTCGTGACTGAGAAACGGTAGCGCCGTCCTTCAAAGACTAAAGCTACGAAGAAACGCAGAAAAGTCACCGTAAAAAATCTGTATTCTTCGTGATTGGCTAATGTTTTGTATACACTCTATATGTAAATTCATTCCTTGATTAGCGTAAGCTTTTAGTCTACTTTCAACTGATTCGTATGGGTGGCGGTGTCGCCCTTCATCGATCAGATGTATCATATATTCAATTTTTAGACTTTCCTGCATGAAAAAAAACCTATGCGAATTCAATTTTTGAAGTGTTTTTATCCATTTTGTTTGCATTAAGTCATGCGTTATTGCTCATCAAAACGCACCTATCTTTAAACGCATTGAATAAAAACAGTTTCACTATGCGTATGAAAATCAACAGCTTTTATTCAATTTTGCCTATCGCTTAAGGAAAAAAATGTCGCTTTGCTCAAAATATATTCCGATTATACTTGCCCTCCTATTTCCTTCCTTATCAATGGCAGCCGATGAAACAGGCTCTATTAGCCAAGTACAATCATTAGATTTGACTCAGCATTGGGTTGGTTATCTGGCATTGGTTGTGTTTGCCCTTGCCTACTTCCTCGCCATGACCGAAGAAGTTACCGAGTTACGGAAGTCAAAGCCTATGGTGTTTGCGGCAAGTCTTATCTGGATATTTATTGCCGTTTTTTATAACAAGGCCGGAATGAGCGAACAAGCGGGGGTTGCGTTCCGCGCTACTCTTGAAAGCTATGGCGAATTATTTTTGTTCATCATGGTCTCGATGACTTACTTGAATGCGATGGAAGACCGAGGCGTGTTCGACAGCCTGCGGGTTTGGTTATTGAGCAAGAACTTCAGCTATCGGCAATTATTCTGGATTACCGGTTTCCAGGCGTTCTTTATCTCGTCCGGCTGCAACAATCTCACTACCGCCTTGCTGATGGGGTCGGTTATTTTGGCTATGGGTAAAGATTGCCCGCGCTTTGTTACCTTATCTTGCATCAATGTTGTGGTAGCTTCTAATGCAGGCGGCTCATTCAGTCCCTTCGGCGACATCACCACGTTGCTGGTCTGGCAAAAAGGCGTAGTGCCTTTTACCGACTTTTTTTCCCTGCTTATTCCGGCCATCGTTAACTTCGCTATACCCGCAGCCGTCATGCATTTCTTTATCCCACGAGAAAGACCCGCAGCGGTAATGGAAGCTCAGAATATGAGGCGGGGCGCCTGGATAATCATCTTTTTGTTCGTATTGACCATCATTACATCGGCTTGCTTCGAAAATTTCCTGAGCCTGCCTCCCGCTGCCGGGATGATGATGGGCTTGACCTATTTGAAGTTTTTCAGTTATTACCTGCAAAAAACCCGAGACTCCCATTCAATATTGATACCCGTGGATTTGACCGATGTCAAAATCGATCATTTTGCGCCCATGAAATACATGAACAATCCGGAAGCAGAGGCAAATCAACAACTGGCCAAGGAACTGCCCTTTGATATTTTCCAGAAGGTCGCCAACCTGGAATGGGACACCTTGCTGTTTTTTTACGGTGTAATGGTGGGTGTCGGAGGCTTGAGCTTCATCGGCTATATGGAAGTGGCATCCCACCATCTTTACGGCAGCATCGATCCCACTGTAGCCAACATTCTGGTCGGCATCGCCTCAGCATTCGTGGATAACGGCACTATTATGCTGTCTGTACTGACCATGGCACCTGATATATCTCAAGGCCAGTGGTTGCTGGTGACATTGACCGCCGGTGTGGGCGGCAGCATGTTGGCGGTCGGTTCCGCAGCAGGCGTTGGCTTAATGGGACAAGCTAAAGGAATTTACACCTTCACCAGCCATCTGAAATGGGCGCCGGTCATCGCGCTGGGTTACTTCGGCAGTATCGCAGTTCACTTTCTTATTAATGGTCGGTATTTTTAGGCCGATCCTAAAATAGCTATAGAATGACATCCAGTTGATTTCTTGCTGATTTTTTCACCTAATTCAATATTTACTATGTCGACAAGATCACAGGGTCATTCCAAACAACAAGTAACGGTTTTGGCGCTAAGTGCAATCGGTGTCGTATTTGGTGATATTGGCACCAGTCCCTTATACGCGGTTAAGGAAATTTTCGGCAGTCATTTGCCGATTGATAAACCCCATGTGCTGGGTGTGCTATCGCTGATTTTTTGGGCGTTAACCTTGGTTGTAGCAATCAAATACGCGATTTTTATTATGCGCGTTAACAACAAAGGTGAGGGTGGCATCATGGCGCTAATGACGTTTGCACTGCAAAGCGCTAAGGATAATCCGAAAAAAACACGCTTTATCATCACTATTGGTTTGCTCGGTGCCGCCTTGTTTTACGGCGACGGCATTATTACCCCCGCAATTTCGGTATTAAGTGCAGTCGAAGGCTTGCAGATCATTGCACCGCCCTTAGCGCATTATGTATTGCCGATTACCATAGTGGTACTCTTCGCTCTTTTTATTTTGCAGGCTAAAGGCACAGGAACCGTTGGGAAAATGTTTTCACCAATCATGTGTCTTTGGTTTGTTACTTTGGGCTGTCTTGGTATAAATAATATTATCAATGCTCCTGCCGTATTGGCAGCAGTTAACCCTTATTACGCGATTCATTTATTGATTGAATTGGGATGGCAGGGGTTTTTAATTATGGGGGCGGTGGTATTGGCAATAACCGGTGCTGAAGCGCTTTATGCCGACATGGGGCATTTCGGCTTGAAACCCATTCGTTACGCCTGGTTCGGCTTTGTTTTTCCGGCCTTACTGCTCAACTATTTTGGACAAGGAGCGTTACTGCTTGAACACCCTGAGGCGGTGAAAAATCCATTCTATTTGTTGGCACCGACTTGGGCGATGTATCCGTTATTACTTTTGGCAACACTGGCGTCGGTTATTGCCTCTCAAGCGGTCATATCCGGTGCCTTCTCAGTCACCAGACAAGCCATACAACTTGGCTACTGCCCACGCATGAATATCTTGCATACTTCGGGTCAAGAAGTGGGGCAAGTGTATATTCCTGCGATCAATTGGTTATTGATGGTTTCTGTATTTGTCGTGGTATTGAGCTTTAAATCTTCCTCGGCGCTCGCCTCTGCTTATGGCATTGCCGTTACCGGCACTATGATTGTCGATACTGTTTTGGTGTTTATTGTCATTCAAGAGCTTTGGCAATGGAGAAGATCGGCTAGTATTACCTTCTTGACAACGTTTCTAACCGTAGACTTCTTGTTTCTTTCTTCTAACAGTTTAAAAATACCCACTGGGGGCTGGTTGCCTTTACTCATCGGAACCGTATTGTTCTTAATGATGACTACTTGGATTAAAGGTCGTGCCTTATTGGCAGAATATATGGATGAGAGACGGATGCTTTTTGAGGACTTGGAAGATAAGATAATCAGTCATCAGGCAGTCACCGTTAAAGGCTCAGCCATTTATTTGGCAAAAAGCCTACATGGCGTACCCCAGGTGTTTTTGCACAATTTCGAGCATAACCATGTGCTGCATGAACAAATCGTTGTATTGACCATCGTCACTAAAGACGAGCCCTACGTTGATGTGGCGCACCGGGTCAAAATTCGGGCATTTGGCAAGGACAGCAATTTTTTCCGGGTTAAGCTTTACTATGGGTTCCAGCAAAGTCCTGATGTGCGGCAAGCTTTGGAGCAGTGCGCCCAGGAAGGCTTAAACATTGATTTCAAACAGACATCGTTTTTTATCAGTAGTGAACGCCTCTCTTTCCGGAAAAAAAGTCCTATGGCTAAATGGCGTCGACCCTTATTCCGGTTTTTATTCCACAATGCCTCAAGCGCGATAGAGTTTTTCAAAATCCCCGTCGAGCGTGTCATTGAGCTGGGTATCCGCATCGAACTTTAGCAGCATTAAAAAACGGAACCCCCGCTATTTACCGGAAGCTGTGCGGGGTGTGTTTTCACAAAAGGCTGATGGATCGGCCCCATGCCTCTAACACGAAATCTTTGCTTATATCGCGACTGCGTTCAAATTCTCGTCTTCATACAAGCGTAGTTTTTTCCAGCCGGCAAATTTGCTGTCATAAAATTCAAGGTCATTATCAATTGAATGCTCATAGCAACTTCTGAACAGCTTGGCCGTACGAAACGCATGCAACTCATCGTCCGCCGTGACCTTATCGACATTGCCTACCTGAAAAGTTTTATTTCTGGATTTGCAATTACTGACCCAAAAAACGGTATAGCAAAGATAGCTTTTATCTTTACGATGATCATACTTGATGGTTCTGGATACGCCCGTGACGCCGGTAGTCGTTTTATTTTTGGGTGGTTTAAGAAACCGGGTCTTGCTGCCTTTTAAAACGGTCAGCATCTGGTCGCGCCAGGTAATTGCGGCTTTCAACGATTTGCCTTTATTGCCCCATAATTTATGTGAAAAATAACGACTGCTTTCTTTGCCGCGTCTTACGATGCGTACCTGAAAACCGAACACATCGGGTTCGGTAATATGTTTATTTTTTGCCATGATAGAACCTCATCAAACGAGTAAGCTATGTGAATTTAACAGCCATGTTAGGCCGACTAGCTTTCAAGATCCCCGTATAGGGTAAACCTTTGAGACTATTGTAAGCTATTGATGACAAATTATGGATAAAATTAAAATTAAAGCAAGCTAAAAATAACAACAATTTCGACAAATCCCTACTAACTTGGTGTACAATTTCGCTGATCCACTGCTTCAGTGGCTAACATCAAGTTAACAGTCTTTTGTTTTTTCACTATTTATTGGAGATAATCAATGAGCGTATTAGTCGGTAAACAAGCACCTGATTTTACAGTTCCTGCCGTTCTGGGCGATGGTCAAATAGTTGATTCATTTAGTTTTTCTGAAGCGACTAGCGACAAATATGCGGTAGTATTTTTCTACCCGTTAGATTTCACTTTTGTTTGTCCAAGTGAATTGATCGCTTTAGATCATCGTATCGATGAATTCAAAAGCCGTAATGTTGAAGTGATTGCCGTGTCTATAGACTCTCATTTTACGCACAACGCATGGCGTAATACCCCTATTAATAAAGGCGGTATAGGTCCTGTTCGTTACACCATGGCTGCAGATATGTCTCACGCTATTTGTAAAGATTATGATGTTGAAGCGGATGCACCTGCCGTTGCCTACCGTGGCACTTTCCTGATCGACCGCTCAGGAAAAGTCCGGCATCAGGTCGTTAACGACCTGCCTTTAGGTCGCGATATGGATGAATTGTTGCGCATGATTGACGCGTTACAATTCCATGAAGAACACGGCGAAGTATGTCCAGCCGGCTGGAAAAAAGGCCAGTCAGGCATGAGCGCAAACCCTGCCGGTGTTGCAGAGTACCTGGATAAAAATGCCGATAAGCTGTAATTTATAGCTGATCATTAGTGCGCGGTCTTAACACAGCTGCGTATTGTAAAAAAGGCTTAGGCATTGATTGCCTAAGCCTTTTTTTATGGCCAATCGGAAAGTGTGCGGGAGCAGTGATATAGTTTATTCCAGTTTGTTTTGTGCGACATCCTGCGCTTCATTCAGAAACTTTCGATAATTAATTGAAACCTTAAGCCCTGCAAAACGCCCTGCCATTCTAACCAGTTCCTGGGTTTTTTTATCAAAGGTAATCTTAACCTCGTTTAAGGCGCGATCCTCATAACCTTCTTCTATATGGTTGGTTTCCAGCAGAAAACGGTAAATATACACTTCCTGCTCCGCTTCATCTTTGATTTCAAAAGGCTCGCCCAACTGCGCCAGAACAGCCGGTTTTTTGGGCAAATCCGCGGAAATTTTTTCCAGTAATGCCGGGTTGGCTTTGAGTTGTTGTTTTTCCTTGTCAATCTCGGCACCTCCAATAGAGCGCAAAGAAATCTCTAAAAATTTGGGCGGGGCAATCGCCAAAAAAAGTGAAGAAAACGACCAGGCAATTAATCTATTTTCTTTATTGAAATTTAAAGCAGAATAAAATTTCACTTCGGGCTTGATCAGCACATTGTTGCCGTCAACCTTACGAAACCAGTAGCGCCAGCGTCTGCCGTCCGCCGTCGGATCGTCCTGGCTGGCATAAAGTTTGGACAGGGAAACAAAGTCTTTACTGTAAAGAATAGGGTTCTTGAAGCGCAAGGTAAATTCATCATTGGCCTCGACGGAAAAGTTCCGATCGAATTCATCCATTTGCAAGTAGACTTGATACGCCCGAATCCAGTACATACAACCGGATAATGAAGCTGTCAGTGCTAGTAAAAAAACAAGGCGAAGACTTCGTTTAATTATTCCGGTTTTCATAGGATTGTTTCAATGTCGTGTTTTGGAGTTATTAACATTACTTTGCTGTGACAGGATATTTTCGACATCAATTTTATCAAAGCGGTATTGTTCACCGCAGAATTCGCAGTTGACCTCAATAATGTCCTGCTCCTTTAGCATGTCTTCTAGTTCAGCCCGGCCCATAGCGAATAATGTTTTCTCGATGTTTGGTCGTGAACAGGCGCAGCTAAATTCAACCGGCTCTGGGTCAAACAATCTGATTTTTTCCTGATTGAATAATCGATACAGTAGTTGTTCACAATCCAGATCAAACAGTTCTTGTTCGGTTACCGTATTTGCCAGTATTTCGATGTGCTCCCAATCAGCCTGATGATTTTCCTGTGTCGGCAGTTCCTGCAATAATAATCCTACCGCATGAGTTGCATTGGCAAAGAGCCATAAGCGAGTCTTAAGTTGTTCGGATTGCTCAAAATAGGTTTGCACGACGGCGGCTAAATTGCTGCCCAGGAGAGGTACAATGCCCTGATAAGGCTGACCATTTTCCGATTCTATGGTTAACACCAGTCGCCCTTGGCCGAACATGGCTTCTAAGGAACCTTCGGCTACGTTGTCCTTGCCTCGAACTAGACCTCTTATTTTTCGCTGATCCGTCGCCTGAGCAACCAAGGTTTTAATGTCGCCGTCGCCTTGGGCCTGAAGGATCATCGAGCCTGTAAACTTGACCGTAGCCGATAACATGACTACGGCCGCAAGAGCTTGTCCCAACTGCTGTTGCACGTTTTCAGAGCCGCGCTGATAAAATTTTGCCGCTTGCCAACTGTGGGTTAATTTAACCCATTCTCCGCGAACGCCCAGCTCTTCAAATAAAAAACGGCGTAATAAATCCTGCTCTATCATGTTTTTCCCGTTAAAAAGTAGTGCATTTTATGGCATCAGGATCATAATGATCTTTGCCCAAATCGTTTTATAAAAATACCACAGGCCATGATCTTTTCATCAAAAAAATTGACTTTACCCGGCACTAAAGAGGCTTTACCCGGCCGGAATACGCCCATGCTGGTTACAAACAGGCATTTTGTAACAGGCAACCCTATAGTTCCGCCGTTTCCGGAAAACCTGGAGCAGGCACTGTTTGGCATGGGTTGCTTCTGGGGAGCGGAGCGAAAATTCTGGCAATGTCGCGGCGTGTTTAGTACGGCAGTTGGGTTTACCGGCGGCAGTACACCTAATCCGACCTATGAGGAATTATGCACCGGTTTAACCGGGCATAATGAAGTTGTCAAAGTCATTTATGATCCGGCTGTTGTTTCATACGGTGAATTACTTCGGCTTTTTTGGGAATCCCACAACCCCACGCAAGGTATGAGACAAGGCAATGACATCGGTACGCAATATCGATCCGGGATTTATACCTACTCTCAGCATCAACTTGAGGAAGCGCTAGCATCAAAACAAAGCTATCAGCTACAACTCAGTCAAGCAGGTTTTAAATCAATAACCACAGAGATTATGACGGCAAGCGAATTTTATTATGCCGAGGATTACCATCAGCAATATCTGGCCAAGAATCCTATGGGTTACTGCGGTTTAGGTGGGTTAGGTGTGGATTTCTGATACGAAAGGTAAAAAAAAGGCGGTTTTTATAAAACCGCCTTGGAATATCTTTAGGATGAATATAACGCAACTTCTCAGCTATGGAGCTCTACAAGAGCTTTAAAAAGTTAGATTAATAATAGCAACAAATATTGCAACATAAAATGTGACATATTGTCGCAGCTATTTTTTGTTTAATTTATAATAAAAAAACGATAATGTATGTACGTGAATACTTAATGGTTTCTTATTTTAAGGCACGTCTACAACACACTGTTTTTATAAAAAATGCTCTCATACGCCTCCCCTAAATCGGAATTTTCTGCCCGGCAAAACCTGAAATGGCTGTTTATTCTCAGGAACTTGATGATACTCAGTGAGGTTATACTCATTATTCTATCCGTATACGGTCTTAATATTCGTCTGCCGGAGCAGCCGCTCTGGTTGGTTATATTGTCGATAGTTATAGTGAATATTTATACGTCGATGCGCTTGGAGACAGAAGACCCCGTTACCGAATTGGAAATTTTTTCTCAGTTAGTGATTGATGTTTTTGCTATTACCGCATTGCTGTATTTGACCGGAGGCGCATCAAACCCTATTACCTGGGTATTTCTGTTGCCTCTTATTATTACAGCCATCATGCTGCATCAATCCTATGCCTGGTATATGGTGATTTTAACCACATCCATGTACACCGCGTTAATGGCTTACAATATTCCTCTGCCGTCGATAGAGCCTCACATGCCCGATTCGGCAATGTTGTATGCCGATACAAAAAATTATGAGCTGTTCCGGCAGGTTCACGCTATGAGTGACAGTCATTATTTTAACCTTCATATTTTTGGCATGTGGTTTGGTTTTGTGTTTAGTGCCGGATTGGTTGCCTTTTTCGTGGTTGAGCTGGCTAAAACGCTGAAGGCTCAGGAGCGAAATCTGGCTGAAGCTCGGGAAAATGCATTAAGGGATGAGCGTGTTGTGTCGCTGGGTACATTAGCCGCCAGCGCTGCTCACGATATGGGGACGCCATTAGGTACTATCGCGATCGTGACTCATGAGCTTGAGCAAGAGTACCCGGTTCATCGTTTTCCGGATTTGCACGAGAAATTATTAATCATGCAGCAACAGGTTGACCGGTGCAAAACAGCCTTATCGGTGATGTCGGCTTCTGCCGGTGAAATGCGCGCCGAATCGGGGAGCGTCATGTTGCTGACCGATTATATCGATGAAGTCATCAATCTATGGCGAACTCACAAAGCGACTGCAAAGTTAAATTTTATTATCGATCCTGAAGTCGCAATGCAGGCAAAAATTGTTGCCGAACTCACGCTGACTCACTCGATCATTAATATTTTGAATAATGCGGCTGAAGCGTCGCCGCCGGAAAAGGGAATTGAATTTCATGCGTCATGGGATTTGGATTACGCCATTATTAAAATCAGGGATTTTGGCCCCGGTCTGCCGCCGGAATTAATCAATTTTGCCGGTAAGCAACCCGTTATCAGCAAAAAGCGCGGTTTGGGTGTGGGCTTGTTTTTAGCCTATTCCTCTATTAATCGTTTGGGCGGTAAAATTAATCTTTACAACAGCGAGCTGGGGGGGGCATGCGTGGAAATTACCCTGCCCCTTTTAAATACAGAGAGCAATAATGACAACTCAGGAAATAGATAGGCCACGGCTGTTGCTGGTGGATGACGATGAGACCTTTTGTAAGGTGCTGAAAAGCGCATTAGAAAAAAGAAATTATGAGGTATTGGTCGCTAACGATGTCAAGACCGGAATAGCATTTGCCGAGCGCTATCTACCCGAATATGCGGTGATTGATTTGCGTATCGGACATGAATCCGGGCTGGAACTGGTGAAAAAGCTGATCTCGTTGGATGACAATACCACTTGCGTGATGTTAACCGGCTTTGCCAGCATTGCCACAGCGGTTGAAGCCATAAAACTAGGTGCCACTCATTATTTAACCAAGCCGGCCAATGCGGATGAAATTGTTAATGCACTGCATAAAAATGAAGGCGATTCATCGGTCTCGATTAACGAAAATCCCTTATCCGTAAAACGCCTGGAATGGGAACACCTACAAAAAGTGCTGATGCAGCACGATGGCAATATTTCGGCGGCCGCCAGGGCGTTAAACATGCACAGGCGCACCTTGCAACGGAAACTGGATAAGAAGCCGGTCAGAGAGTAAATCATGGCGAGGTATAGGGTTGGGGTCTGCTTATCGTATTCGGCACGTTTAGCGCATGTCCCTGGACAGTGGTTTTAAGCATACTTTGCTCTAATCCTGATGATTTTATTTCAAGTCATCATATTCTAATTTGCAATATTTTTTTATTGAAAATATCTTTAACTTGTTCTGTTTTTTATCAATCCTGAAAAATATTTGAATTAATATTCAACGTGTTAGTTCTGAAGTCTTGCTGTTTCTCAAGCGAAAACAACTTTTCTGGTATCATGAATCCAGATGCGGGCGGGGGGTTTTCTTTTTTAGTTTTGACACGATGCTGTATCTCATGATAAAAAGTACCCTGTCGTTTATTACTTAATTCGACAAGCTACTCATTAAAGTGATTTATTGAGTGGCCCCCTTTGAGGAAAGGGGATAAATAATATAATATAATTAATACACATTCGAGGATTTTAAAATGGCTGAAGAAAAAGAAAAAGACAACACATGGTTGATCGCTGGTGTTGCTATTGCTGCTGTTATTCTATTAGTTGTACTGCTGAAACAAGATGAAACTAAGCATTTACAAAGTGGTGCGGTAGAACAGCTTCAAGCTGAAACTTTCAAGAATATCGAGAAAAGAAAGACCAGCAACGTTACTGGTAACGTAGGTAACTAAAAATAATACCCCCCGTTATAAAAAATGACGGGGGGTGTTGTTACATTCCAATTAACACTCCAGTATCCTGAGCTTGCAATCGCAAGTCTATCCTGTACTAAGCAACAAAAGTATCGAGCTTGTATCCTGGCGCAAACGCTCTCAAAAACGCTTCTCTGAATAGTTCAACATAACTCGGAATTGAGCCGGCTCGCGTAAGTTCGTGGCATTAACTACGCCTCTTTTTCCAGTATCTGGATTTTTTCTTCCAGCATTTTTACTCTTTTCAATAGCTCTGGCAGTTTGCTGATTGCGATTTGCTCTTTGTAAGCCGTTTTCTTATCTTTTGCCGGACTGCCGAAAACCTGCATACCCGCTTTGACATCGCCAGCTACGCCGGAACGCGCCATGACTACAGCACCGCTACCAATCGTAACGTGATCGGCAATACCTGAACTGCCTGCCAGAATCGCATAATCTTCAATGTTACATGAGCCGGAAACGCCGGTTAAACCGCACATGATGACGTGTTTGCCGACTTTGTTGTTGTGCCCGATTTGTACCAGATTATCGATTTTGCTGCCCGCGCCTATTGATGTGCTGCCCAATGCACCCCTGTCTATGCAGGTGTTAGCGCCAATCTCGACATTATCCTCAATGACTACATTACCGACCTGAGGAACCTTAACGTGCTCGTTATTCCTGAACTTATAACCGAAGCCATCGGCACCGATAATGGCCCCGGAATGAATAATGACATTATTGCCCACGGCGACATCGTCATAAATAACTGCATAAGGATGAATCCGACAGTTTTGACCTATCTTTACATTGCTACCAATATAGGCGCCTGCGTGGATTTCGCTGCCATCGCCTAAGTTTGAATCTTCGCCAATTACCGCGTAAGGGCCGATATACAGCTTATTGCCCAAGGTCACATTAGCTCCAAGCACTGCCTGCGTTGCAATTTGCCGATCATAAGTTCTGGCAGGATGCAGTAATTCGACAGCCTTAATGAAACTGAGTTCCGGGTCGGAGCAAACTAACAGCGCCATGCCTTCAGGTACATTCTCAACACCAAAACCCTCTGCAATAAAGCAGGCGGAAGCGGTTGAGCCTTTAATGTGCCGAGCATAGCGACTGTTGGTCAGCTGTGTTACTTGACCCTGATGTGCAGAGGTAATCTCTGCCGCTGATTCGATCATTGCTGATGGATCGCCGCCTTCAATTCGTGCGCTACAAAAATCGGCAAGTTCTTTTAATATAATCGGCATAGTTATCTCTGCTGTTATTCATACATAGCGCCAAACCAGTCGGCACGTTGTTGGAAATATAAATTCAGTATACCAAATCCTATAAACAACCACATTAGCTGGATTGGTTGGCCATACTGGTTGATAAGGGTTTTAAATGTAGCCGAATCAGCGGTATTTTTCTGCTTTCTAGCAGCCAAATATCAATGTTGATTGCAATGCCAGTGTCCCGACTTGCCGCCATCTTTTTCCAGTAATCGGACTGACTGAATAACCATACCTCTATCTACGGCTTTACACATATCGTAAATGGTAAGCAAGGTAATCTGCGTGGCATTGAGTGCTTCCATTTCTACACCGGTTTGTCCGTTGGTTTTTACCGTGGTCTGACAGCGTATCCGGTTGTTGTCGATTTCTGCGCTCAGCTGGATTTCCACATGCGTCAGGGGTAGCGGATGGCAGAGCGGAATCAGATCCGCCGTTTTTTTACTGGCCATGATGCCGGCAATTCTAGCTATGGCCAGCACATCGCCTTTTTTGTGTCCGCCGTCTACGATCAATTTGAGCGTAGACGGCTGCATTTCAATATAGCCTTCGGTGACGGCGGTACGCTGAGTGATCGCTTTTCCGCCGACGTCAACCATGTGGGCTTCGCCGGATTGATTAAAGTGAGTTAATGCAGTCATTTTTCTGTAAAATTATCAATGAAAGAGGCAGGCACGATTTATTATAACAACTGCCGGTTAAGAAAACTAAAAAGGCGACCGACCTGTCTTCCTTGCAATGCTCTCTATGCCAACCCTATTTTTTTGCGACTGAGTGATGACTATGTCAATTAAGGTGCGTTATTTTGCCAGCTTGAAAGAAGCTATCGGCCGCTCGGAAGACCATCTGGAGTTTGCAGGTCTTGCTACCGTCGCCGATGTATGGCGCTACGCCAATCCGAATAAAGCGTTGCCGGATAATAGTTTGGCGGCGGTGAATATGGACTATGTTGAATTGAAAAGTCCGGTTAAGGACGGCGATGAAGTGGCTTTTTTTCCGCCGGTAACCGGGGGCTGATCATGCACATAAAAATTTGTGCAGAAGCTTTTGATCCCTGGCAGGAAATTCAGGCGCATCAGCATTCGGCAAAGGAGTTGGCCGGAAAGTTTGGCGCAACCAGCGTTTTTATCGGCACGATGCGCGATTTCAATGACGGTGATGATGTTAAGGGCATGACGCTGGAACATTATCCTGGCATGACCGAAAAGCAGCTGGAAAAAATCGTTGCCGAAGCCCTGCAACAATGGCCGATTATTGACGCGTTGGTGGTGCACCGGGTGGGCGATATTCTGCCTAATGAGCCGATAGTGCTGGTAGCGGTATGGACATCACATCGTGGCGATGCGTTCGATGCGAGTCGGTACATTATGGAAGCATTAAAGTCGAGAGCCCCTTTCTGGAAAAAAGAGCTGTTAAAATCCCAAGCCGAGCGTTGGCTGGTAAAAAATACCGACGGTTATTTTTAACCGACCCGTTGTTATGAGTTTTATAGGAACCACCTGAATGCAGGGACCATTAAGAAAAATGCACGCCCGGTTGGAACTGGATAGTTCAAAGCCGGTTCAGTATGAATTGCCGGTGGGTGATCAGTTGGTCGCTTTAAATCCGCTGATCGGTAAGCCGATTAAGCTGACCTATGCCGGTAAAATCTGTTGCGCACATTGCAACAGGTCAATTAAAAAGAGCTTTAATCAGGGCTATTGCTATCCCTGTTTTATTTCATTGGCGCAGTGCGACATGTGCATCATGAAACCGGAGACCTGTCACTATGCAGCAGGTACCTGTCGGGAACCCTCTTGGGGCGAGGAATTTTGTTTTCAGCCGCATGTGGTTTATCTGGCTAATTCCAGCGGTATTAAGGTCGGCATTACTAGGCAGACTCAAATTCCGACGCGCTGGATAGATCAAGGCGCGGTGCAGGCCTTGCCGATTTTTAAAGTGCAGTCGCGTTATATTTCAGGTCTGGTCGAAATCGCCATTGCCAAGCATGTCAGCGATAAAACCAGCTGGCAGAAAATGCTTAAAATGAAGGCCGAGCCTGTCGATCTGGTGGCAAAACGGGATGAATTAATCACTGTTTGTACAGTAGAATTGAGTGCAATAACCCGGGATTTTGGCGCGCAGGCGATTGAATTATTAGTCGATGCGTCGCCTGTGGATATTCATTTTCCGGTGGACAGCTATCCGGTCAAGGTCAAGTCTTTTAATCTTGATAAGAACCCCGAAGTTTTCGGGGTGCTGCATGGCATAAAAGGTCAATATTTATTATTGGATACCGGCGTGATTAATATCCGCAAGTTTGCCGGTTACGAGGTTGAGTTCTCGGCGTAGGATTTGAGCCAAGGCCGTGATTCGTATTAAGCTCAAGACCGGCTTGCGCAAATCCACCGATAACACCGATTAACAAAAACGAATAATCGGTTGTTATCGGCCAGGCAAGAATTAAAAGAGACACGAGTGCAATCCCATCAAAAACCAAGTAAAATAATTAATATATGTTGCTTGAAAAAAGCAGCTACCAGCAGCAGTCTATATGACGTTCTTTAAAATACACCGGGTATTTGGGTCTTGAATTTTTGAAAACGCATATAATCGGCTTAATTCGAAAGTTTATTTGAGGGTATTAGCGTGGAGCTAAACGGCGCACAAATCGTAATTCAGAGTCTTAAAGACGAAGGCGTAGAATATATTTTTGGCTATCCCGGCGGGGCGGTATTGCATTTATACGATGCAATTTTCCAGCAGGATGATGTCAAACACATTCTGGTTCGTCACGAACAGGGCGCTACGCATGCGGCGGATGGTTATGCCCGCGCTACCGGAAAACCGGGCGTGGTACTGGTCACTTCCGGGCCGGGTGCCACTAATGCGGTAACCGGCATTGCTACCGCTTATATGGATTCAATCCCGATGGTGATTATTTCCGGGCAGGTGCCGTCGCCGGTTATCGGCAGCGATGCATTTCAGGAAGTCGACATGGTCGGTATTACCCGTCCCTGCGTAAAGCATAATTTTCTGGTCAAGGACATTACCAAACTGGCTGAAACCATCAAGAAGGCATTTTATGTGGCGACAACTGGCCGTCCCGGCCCTGTTGTCGTTGACATACCTAAAGATATAACCGATCCCCGGATAAAAATACCTTATAAATACCCTAAAAAAGTCACTATCCGTTCTTATAATCCGGAGGTTTCCGGCGATAAAGGGCAGATTAAAAAAGCCGTGGATTTATTA
Organism: Methylobacter svalbardensis; assembly: GCF_037671525.1. NCBI lineage: Bacteria > Pseudomonadati > Pseudomonadota > Gammaproteobacteria > Methylococcales > Methylococcaceae > Methylobacter > Methylobacter svalbardensis. The sequence continues at coordinate 28,545 of NZ_JAWPOH010000001.1, read as the reverse complement.
TTGACTGCACAAAAGCCGATCATTTATTCCGGTGGCGGTGTGATCTTGGGTGAGGCCAGCAAGGAATTGATCGAATTCACGCACACACTGGGCTTTCCGATCACCAATACCCTGATGGGCCTGGGCGCTTATCCTGCAACCAACAAACAGTTTGTCGGCATGCTGGGCATGCACGGCACTTATGAGGCCAACATGGCGATGCATGAGAGCGATGTGATTATTGCCATAGGTGCGCGTTTCGATGACCGGGTCACCGGCAAGCTGGACGAGTTTTGTCCGCACGCTCAAATTATCCATATCGATGTTGATCCTGCGTCTATTTCCAAGACCGTTAAAGTCGCGATCCCTATCGTCGGCGAAGTCAAACCGGTATTGGAGCAGATGCTTGAAATGATCAGGGAAAGCAAAAAGAAACCGTCCAAGAAAGCGTTGGAAAGCTGGTGGAACCAGATCGACCAATGGCGCGCCGTCAAATGTATGGAATACGACCGCAACAGCCGGTTAATCAAGCCGCAATACGTGATCGAGCAGTTGTACGAAGTTACCAAAGGCGAGGCGTATATCACCTCGGATGTAGGCCAGCATCAAATGTGGGCGGCCCAGTATTACCCGTTCGACAAGCCGCGGCATTGGATTAATTCGGGCGGTTTGGGCACGATGGGCTTTGGTTTGCCCGCGGCCATCGGCGTTAAATTGGCGTTTCCAGACTCGGAAGTTGCCTGCGTGACCGGCGATGGCAGCATACAGATGTGCATTCAGGAATTATCGACCGCGCTGCAATACAATACGCCGGTAAAAATCATCAACCTGAACAACAGCTATCTGGGCATGGTTCGGCAATGGCAGGAATTTTCCTACGAAAGCCGTTACTCACATTCGTACATGGACTCCATCCCTGACTTCGTCAAACTGGCCGAGGCATACGGCCATGTCGGCATGCGTATCGATAAGCCCGAAGACGTCAGACCAGCCCTGGAAGAAGCTTTTGCACTGAAAGACCGCACGGTATTTTTGGACATCCTGACCGACCGAACCGAAAATGTTTACCCGATGATTGAATCGGGCAAAGGCCATCATAATATGACTTTACGCGTCGCGCCAGGCACATCGACCGACAGGGAGTTGGCGTAATGAGACATATTATTTCTATCCTGATTGAAAATGAATCCGGTGCATTATCGCGGGTGGCAGGCTTGTTTTCTGCGCGCGGTTACAATATCGAGTCCTTGACCGTAGCGCCTACGGAAGATCCCAGCCTGTCGCGTATGACCCTGGTCACTAGCGGCAGCGATGACATCATTGAGCAAATCACCAAACAGTTGAATAAGCTGATTGATGTGGTCAAACTGATCGACTTGGCTGACTCCGGTCATATCGAACGGGAACTGATGATGGTCAAAATCAAAACCTCTGAGCAGACCCGCGAGGAAGTCAGAAGCTTGGCGGCCATATTTCGCGGCAGTATTATCGATGTGACGCCAACCACTTATGTTGTGGAAATGACCGGTCCCTCCAGCAAACTAGATGCTTTTATCGCGGCTATCGACGGCGATACCATTATCGAAGTCGTCCGCTCCGGGCCGACAGGCATTTCAAGAGGCGAAAAAGGGCTGCATTTATAAGCTTTAGCCTTTCGCCTAATTAATTTCAAACACACCAAAAACAGGAAAAACCATGCAAGTTTATTACGACAAAGATGCCGACCTTTCAATCATAAAAGGTAAAAAAGTAGCCATTATCGGTTACGGATCGCAAGGTCATGCTCACGCCCTTAATTTAAAAGAATCTGGCGTTTCAGTTGTCGTGGGCTTACGCGCAGGATCACCTTCAGTGGCTAAGGCTGAGGCACATGGATTAACCGTACAATCCGTTGCACAAGCGGTTGCAGGTGCGGACATAGTCATGATTTTGACGCCTGATGAATTCCAATCTACGCTATATAAAGACGAAATTGAACCGAACATCAAACAAGGTGCCGTATTAGCATTTGCCCACGGTTTTGCGATTCTATTCAACCAAGTTGTGCCGCGCGCCGATTTGGACGTGATTATGATCGCCCCTAAAGCACCAGGGCACACTGTTCGTTCCGAGTTTGTACGCGGCGGCGGCGTTCCTGACTTAATCGCTATTCATCAAGATGCGTCAGGGACAGCGAAAGCGATTTGTTTATCGTACGCCTCTGCTATTGGTGGCGGTCGCTCAGGTATTATTGAAACCACTTTCCGCGACGAATGTGAAACCGATTTATTCGGCGAACAAGCGGTATTATGCGGCGGTGCAGTTGAACTCGTAAAAATGGGTTTTGAAACCTTGGTTGAAGCGGGTTATGAGCCTGAAATGGCCTACTTTGAATGCTTACACGAATTAAAATTGATTGTTGATTTAATGTTTGAAGGCGGTATCGCCAACATGAACTACTCAATCTCCAACAATGCAGAGTATGGCGAATATGTCACCGGCCCTAAAGTCATCAACGAAGAAAGCCGCAGGGCGATGCGTGAAGCCTTAAAAAACATTCGTAACGGTGAATACGCCAAGAAATTCATTATGGAAGGTATGACAAACTATCCTGAAATGACCGCCAAGCGTCGTTTGAATGCAGAACATCCGATTGAAGTTGTCGGTGCAAAACTGCGCAGCATGATGCCTTGGATTAAAGCCAACCAGATTGTTGATAAAACCAAAAACTGATTTTAGATTGGTTTATGCGTTTAAAAAAAGCCCGTCTTTATGATGGGCTTTTTTTTGCCATGAGGTAAATTTATAGGTCAAGTTGCTGTTTCTTCCAAACTGGAGCAATCCTCGGTATATGCCAAGCGTCTTCGGGTCACCGTCATACCGGCAGATACCGTCTTAAATTTCGAAAGTTACCGTCCATGGCGCTGGATACCGGCATTCCTGCCAGTATGGACGACTCTGGGGGCAGCTTTGTGTTTAGTAATAAAGGCTGGAGCTTAGGAATCGGCGCTAACGGAACTATTTGACCTCCGACTTCAAAAGTAATTACAATGTAACTATATTTTCTCAAGCAACAAAGAGTAGGTCAAATATGGCGCATTTAATCAAAATAGGAAATTCTCAAGGCATCAGAATACCGCAACCGCTTATTAAACAAGCCAATCTTCAAGATCAGGAGTTTGAAATACACGTTGTCGATAATGGCTTATTAATCACGCCGATCAAAAAAACCAGACAAGGCTGGGAAGAGCAATTCAAAAGCATTACAGCGGCTCAAATTGAGCAAGATTTTAACAGCACCCATAGCAATCTTGACCATAGCGCAGAACTTCCGACCGGCGAGGCGTGGGAATGGTAGTTAAACGATTTGACGTTTATCTGATCGAACTTGATCCGGCTATTGGCAGTGAAATTAAAAAAACCAGACCCTGCGTCATCGTTTCGCCCAATGAAATGAATTGCCTAAAAACTGTTTTAATCGCACCCATGACTACTAAAGGGTTTCATGCGCCCTCAAGGGTCGAGCTTCAGTTTCAGGATAAGACCGGGCTTGTTTTGCTGGATCAATTAAGGTCGGTCGATAAGTTCAGGCTGGTTAAAAAGCTGGGTACTATAGATGCCAAAACACAAAAAATGATTTCAGCAACTTTGGTTGATATGTTTGAGATTTAAGCCTGATAAGTTAGCCCTGCTTTGCTAATTTAATGGCACTGTCCTGTTGGAGAGTCGGGAATCAGCGTCATACATGTCGAACAGCTAACTTCGCCGAAACCCCACCCTTCGGTTTCAGCGTTACCGCTATTTCAATCTCGGCTTCATCCGTACTGAGCAACTGCAAATCAAAATGCTGAATGATCATGCTCAACAAAAGCTGGCTTTCCAGTAACGCAAAATGGTTGCCGATACAGACGCGTTCGCCCGTTCCAATCGGCATGAATGAAAACCTGCGATTTTCACCGTTCAGAAAACGTTCGGGATCGAACTGTTCAGGCTGTTGTCAGAAATCCGGGTGATGGTGAATATTGTAAATACTGAAAATCACCAGCCTGCCTTGTTTTAATAAATAGCCATCAAGCTCGGTATCCCTGCTGATCCGGCGCATCATAATACCGACAGGCGGGCGGAAGCGCATCGATTCATTCAGTACGGCTCTGGTATAGACAAGCTGCTGCAAGTCTTCTGCCGTTGGGATTTTGCCTTGCACTAAGGTATCGAGTTCCTGGCGTAATTTAGCCAGTACATCCGGGTGGCGGGCCAATAAATACAGCGTCCAGGTTAACAAATTGGCAGTGGTTTCATGGCCTGCGCTAAAAATGGTAATGACTTCATCGCGAATCTGTTTGTCGGACATAAGCTTGCCATTGTCATCGCTTGCGTTCAGCAACATATCCAACAAATCGTTGTTTACCGCTGTTTGCGCGCGGCGCTGCTCGATGATCCCGTAAATGACATCATCCAATAGGGCGCTTGCGGCATTAAATTCCCGATTGGCCTGAGTGGGTATAAATAACGGCATGCGCAAAGGATTCATGACCGATTTAGCCGCATACCGGAGCGCCGTGTCTAAAGCCGGCGCAATGTGCATGATTTTATCGAGGACGCTGGTGCTGAACATGGTTTGAGTGATCACTTCAAGCGTTACCTGCATCATTTCATCGGCGAGATTAACTTGCGCCCGTCACCCAATAGCCGCCATCTAGCTAGCAAATTATTGCCGGCCGTGACAATTTGCGCGTGCAAAGATGCCAAATTACTCCTCTGGAAAACCGGCTGCATTAAGCGCCGCTGTCTTTGCCATAACTCGCTCTGACTGGTCACTAATCCTTGTCCTAACACCAAAGCCAGACCGGTGGGTTTTTTAGGATCATACATTTTGACAAAGATATCGCTTTGCTTGATTAAAGCCTGTTCGATCAGCTTGGGGTGGCTGATTAGATAAAAATGGCGCGTCGCCAATCTGAAACTGACCAAATCGCCATAATCACGCTGCCAGTCGCAAAGCGCTTGAAATGGATTGGCTTTCATCTGGCGTAGATTACCTAATAGGAATTCGCCTTTGATTTTTGGGATTGTTTTGTTTTTGGGCATGGTTAATACGGTTAGAGGTTTTAGTTTCTCAGTTCTACTTTATCAGATTATCAAAAAATGAAGTTGAGCAGACTAAAACTCCGTTCGCCCTGAGCCTGTCGAATGGGGTGGGCGGGGTTTTAGTCTGCTCAACACATGAAATATGACAAAGTAGAGCTAAGTCGGGCATTTTATTTATGCCATATAATCAAATGAGCTAAAGTCAGGCAACGAAAAAACTGTTGACCTACGAAGCTAACGAGCTGGTCCTTTCCGCCGCATTGTTGCCGAGTCGACGGAAGGTGTGATTGCAAGACCAGTGCTTTTCCTTTAAGGTTAAGCTGTTCGTGGTAAAGACGCAATATCAATCACAGGTACTTCCTATATGAGCATCGAAGAACTTCACAAGTTATCCGCCGTAGAAAAGCTAAAGATTATCGAGGCGCTTTGGGGCGATTTGGTCGGTGACGAAGATAATCTCTCCAGCCCGTCTTGGCATGAAACCGAACTCATAGAGACTGAAAAAAAATTTCTTTCCGGCGACATTGACGTACTGGATTGGCAGCAAGCCAAGAAAGCATTACGTTCGCAATTTGAATGAAAGTTCAGATTCTCCGGTCAGCTATAGAAGACCTTGCCGCAGGCCGAAAGTTTTATGATCGTCAAGAAGCAGGCGTAGGCGACTATTTTTTCGACAGCCTTTTTGCCGAAATCGATTCACTGGCGCTTTACGGCGGGATTCATTCAATTCATTTCGGATTTCATCGGCTGCTGGCAAAGCGTTTTCCTTACGCAATTTATTACAAAATAATTGATAGCAAAGCTATCGTCTTTCGTGCTCTTGATTGTAGGCGTAACCCAAATAAACTTCGTAAAGTTTTTGAAGAAATGGGGTAGTTTGATCAGCGTTTCAGTATAGCGTAAGCCGGAATAAGACCAATCCAAGCGGGTAGCGGGGGGGGGGGGGGGGGGGGTGGGGGGGGTGGGGGGGGGGGTGGGCCCCCCACCCCCCACCTCGCTGTTGCTCGAATCGGCTTATTCCGGCCTACCGGACTGACCAATCCGTGGCGGTATAACTTGACACTGGCACAGTGCGGGTAGGCATTTCTAGCATCAAAGCAGGACTCAATCAATTCGAGGACTTTGGGTTCGTCGGATAGTTGATTTAAGGCAGCGTTCAGCAGTTTGCGCTGGTGATGGTCTAATTCACGGATTGCAGTAATTAATTGAAAAAACTCGGCGTTTTTCATGATGATCTCCAATTGAAAACCTACATGGCTTATTTTATGAAAAAGAAATAAAAAATTCCATAACTAACGATGACACACGCACAGGAGATTTACCGAGCGGCTTTTAACAGCGCTTGGGATGAATACGCGCAAGACGAAGAGCGGGCGCACAAGGTGGCTTGGAGTTCGGTCAAAAAGAGATATGAGAAGGATGAATCCAGTAGGCAATGGAAAGCTATGGATGATGACTAAGACGGGGAAAGTTCACGTTAGCCGGATCAAGAAGAGTCCATAACAATGTCAAAGTCGGGCTGTTCAATCTTTATTTTCCGTTATGTACGATGGCGTACAGATGCGTGGCGAAGACCCGCGCAATACTATTTCAAACGCAATTTTCAGGAGATTCATCATGACCTATCCTAATAGCTCAGCCGTAAACGAATTTGGGGGTGAACGTACCTTATCCGGTGTCTACCCAGAATCCATGCATGCCAATGCAAGTGCTGTGTCGTGGAGCGCTATTGTGGCTGGAGCAGCGGCGACAGCAGCCTTGGCGTTGATTCTTTTGATGCTGGGAACAGGTTTAGGTCTGTCCTTGGTGTCGCCTTGGGCATACAGCGGCGTAAGTGCAACCACTTTCGGCGTATCGTCCATACTGTGGCTGACCTTTACGCAACTCGTTTCTTCAGGAATGGGTGGCTACCTCGCCGGCAGGCTGAGGACAAAGTGGGTTTCGGTACATACGGACGAGGTCTACTTCCGCGACACCGCTCACGGCTTCCTGGCTTGGGCGGTCGCCGCGCTTGCAACCGCCGCGCTACTGACATCCGTGATTGGATCGATTGTCAGTGGTGAAATTCAGGCTGGGGGAGTCGCGACTACAGCGGCTACCGCCACAACTAGCGGGATGGCAGGCGGATCAGAAATGGCGAAATGGGAGCCTATGAAGTACTTCGTGGATTCGATGTTCCGAAAGGACGTCAATGCATCTGTAACCGTCTTAACTCCCGACGAAAGCGGCGGCATGTCTAGCGTTATTTCTGAGTCAACCGCTGCCGTATACAGAACCGAAGTTGCCCGCATCTTCATGAACAGCATTCACACGGGACCATTGCCCGCAGAAGACCTTCGGTATGTCGGTCAGGTTGTCGCACAGCGCACCGGTCTGACACAGTTGGATGCTGAAAAGCGAGTGGTTGATACCTATGCACGCGTACAGGCCAAGCTTAGCGAAGAGGAAACTGCGGCTAAAAAAGCGGCCGACTCCGCACGCAAAGCTTTTGTCTATGCTTCGCTGTGGCTGTTCATCTCGTTGCTCATCGGTGCATTCGTCGCCAGCTTTGCGGCTACTTATGGCGGTCGGCAGCGTGACATGTAATTATACTTACAACTAACTTAGGAGACAAACAATGCGCTCAATACTTTTGTACCTTCTCGGTATCCCTATCCCCATCATTATTCTGATTGCGTTATTCGTGCGTTAGACGCATTCAACATGCTGATGGGCGCGACGCGCAGGGTTTGGATCTACCGTTCGTGGCGAGCAGTGAGTCTATCGAACAGTTGAACGAATAAGTCTTAACTTATGGCTAGGTCATCGTTAAGCATTGAAAAACAACTCATACCGCATTAGGCGACGCAGTCTCAGCAAAGTCTTTACGGTTTTTTAAGAGTAATTACCTGATTTAACATTCATTCAAAGGAGAACCGCCATGCAAACCCTGGACAACATAAACAACACCGACGACTCAGTCACGAAAATTGAACTTAGAAACATTAAGCGTAAGGACTTCACTATGCCGAAGCGATTAGGGTTATTCACATTCGCCTTGACGGCGAGCCTGTTGCTGGCGACCGGCTGCGCCCGAGACGAACCGATCACTAATACGCCGCCAGCAGAACCTCGTGCTTCAGAACTCGAACATATCGAACGCAATGTTCAACAGAGGCCGACACCTCCCCCCAATTCGAATCTAGAAAATACCGAGCGCAATGTTCGCGACAGTGGCGGCGCCACTCTCACCCCGGAAGATCAAGGCGCAAATCGTGGAGATCGTGAGATCACTGCGGCCATCCGCCGAACCATCGTCAAAGACAAATCACTGTCACTGAACGCTCACAACGCCAAAATCATCACCCGCAACGGTGTTGTAACCCTACGCGGCCCTGTCAAAAATGCTGCGGAAAAAAACACACTGCAATCAATCGCCAAAAAAATACGGGGAGTGAAGCAGGTGGATAATCAACTCGAAATCAAAGCACCTTAACCAGCATTAGGAGATAAATCATGAAAAAAGCAGTTTTTTGTATCGCCAAAAATATCGAACAGGCAGAGCATATTGTCAGCCATTTGAAAACAGTCGGTTTCTCGAATAACGATATTTCCGTGCTGTTCCCGGACAAATCCAGTACCAAGGACTTCGCCCATGAAAAGCACACCAAGGCACCCGAAGGTGCGGCTATCGGCGGAGCAACCGGCATTGGTGTGGGTGTTGTGCTGGGATGGCTGGCGGGTATCGGTAGCCTGGCCATTCCTGGAGTCGGTCCATTCATCGCCGCAGGACCGATCATGGGGGCCTTGAGCGGTGCGGCAGTGGGCGCGGCCACCGGTGGCATTACTGGCGCTCTGGTCGGCCTGGGCATTCCAGAGTATGAGGCCAAACGTTATGAAGGAAAGATTACGGGAGGAAGTGCCTTGATTTCTGTACATACGGATAGCAGCGAAGAGCGTGATCGAGTAAAAGAAATTTTTAAAAATGCCCATGCAGAGGATATTTCCTCGACTGGGGAAGCGTCAGTTTAAGCTTGATGATGCTATTGCACGTAATCAAAAAATAAGGCTATGTCACTCTTAGTTGTTGAACATAATTTATTCCTAACGTAGCGGATATGTTAGTGCAATATAGTAATGCCTTGTGGTTATCCACATTATTCTGTGGATAACCCTGTCTTTTAGTTGTCATATTACACGCTAACCATTGGTAAACTTAGGGATTTAGTTAAATTGATCAAAAACTGGACAGACCATTCGTAGAAAAACTTTCAGTATCCAGAAACCATTGCTGAGGCTGTTGATCAACTAATGAGTGGCCTAGGCCACTGTGAAAGTAAAAATTTGGCTGCCGAACTTAATGAATTATGCGCTAAATTAGACTGTGAACTCTAGCGCACGAACCCGCAAATCGTCCGGTCGGCTTAAAAGCATACGTTCCTGTTCGCTTTTAAACACTCCCTCCAGAATTGCTTTGCCGAAATACAGAGAATCTCAACGTAGGACGCAGCGCGTCACATATCTCGTTACCACGCAGCGCGTGGGAACGAGGTCGAGGGCAAAGTTCTCTCCGTCCATCTATGACACCCAAGCAAATCCGCCTTAACAATCAAACCAATCCTTGCTTCAGCCCCGAGTAGTCTCTATGATTTTACTTTCACTCGATCGATAGCATCATCACAAGGTTAGTATGATTTCAGCTAAATTATCCAGCAAATTCCAATTGGCAATACCTAAGGCTATCCGGGATCAGCTTGATCTGAAGGCGGGCCAGCAGTTTACGCTGATCGCTAAAGGCGACATTATTGAGCTGATTCCTGTCCGCTCATTGGCAGCGGCCAGGGGGAGCTTTAAAGACAGCAATCCAGACGATTACAGGGATCATCAGGACAGAATCTAATGGCCGTTCTGGTTGATACCTGCGGCTGGATAGAATGGTTAACCGACGGTCTGTTGGCCGATGCCTTTGCTCCCTATCTGGCCGATCCGGCCGAACTAATCATCCCCACTACGCTGCAATTTGAACTGTATAAATGGGCAAAGCGGGAAAAAAGCGAGGTTGAAGCCTTGGAAGTTATCGCTTTAACCGAACAAGGCCGGGTTTTGCCGTTGACTACCCGGCTGTCTCTGTATGCGGCAGACTTGGCTTTGCAACATCGATTATCGTTTGCCGACGCAATTATTTATGCTTCCGCAAGATTGGTTGATGTGCCGCTGATAACGGCGGACGGTCATTTTAAGGACTTGCCGGAAGTCATTTATTGCTCAAAAAAACGACCCACCGCTTAACCTCGATACAAGAACATCAATAATAAGAAGATGACTGATGAATAAATTACTGAAAAACGCTGTCTGGATACTGATCGCCGCGCTCGGTGCGGCAGCCGTCGGCGGTATCGCTTTAAATCGCGGCGAGAGCATCAACGCGCTGTGGTTTATAACTGCCGCCTTATGCGTCTATGCCATTGCCTATCGCTTTTATGCGGCGTGGATTGCCGCCACGGTGTTGGTGGTTGACGAAACGCGGGCGACTCCGGCCGAGCGGCTCGATAACGGCCGCGATTTTGTGCCGACCAATAAATGGATCGTGTTCGGTCATCATTTTGCGGCGATTGCAGGGCCTGGGCCGCTGGTGGGGCCGACGCTGGCCGCGCAGTTCGGCTATTTGCCGGGGACACTGTGGATTTTGTTCGGCGCGGTGTTGGGCGGTTGTGTGCAGGATATGGTGACTCTGTTTTTGTCTACCCGGCGCGATGCCAAAAGCCTGGGGCAGATGGCGCGCGACGAGCTGGGCGCCTTGGGCGGCACGGCGGCGCTGATCGGCACGTTTGCGATCATGATCATCCTGATTGCGGTGCTGGGACTGGTGGTGGTTAACGCGATGAAACACAGTCCGTGGGCGACGGCTACGGTGACCGCGACCATTCCGATTGCGATGATCGTCGGTCTTTACATGCGCAGTTTTCGCCCGGGTCAGGTGCTGGAAGCCTCCGCTTTGGGTGTGATTCTGTTGTTGTTGTCGGTGATGGGTGGCGGCTGGATTGATAGCAATGAAACTTTGCGGGTCTGGTTCGATCAAGAAGGCTTGACGCTGGCCTGGTGGGTGATGGCTTACGGTTTTGCGGCCGCCATTATGCCGGTTTGGCTGTTGCTGGCGCCGCGCGATTATTTATCGACTTACATTAAATTGGGCACTATCACCTTGCTGGCGGTGGCGATTGTCATGTTGCAACCGGAAGTAAAAATGCCCGCATTGACGCAGTTCATTGACGGCACCGGGCCTATTTTCGGCGGCAAGTTATTCCCGTTCATGTTTATTACCATCGCTTGCGGGGCGATTTCCGGCTTTCATGCGCTGATCGCTTCCGGCACCACGCCGAAATTGCTGACCAATGAACGCGATATCCCTATGCTCGGTTACGGCAGCATGATGCTGGAATCCTTTGTCGCGATGATGGCGATGATAGCGGCAACGGTACTCGATCCCGGCGTATTTTTTGCGATCAACAGCCCTGCGGGCGTGGTCGGCAAGGAAGCTGTCGATGCCGTTGCGGTGATTTCATCGTGGGGTTTTCCGGTTACCGTAGAGCAGATGCAGCTGTTAGCCAATCAAATGGGCGAGGCAACCTTGTTCGCCAGAACCGGCGGCGCGCCGTCTTTGGCTGTGGGCATGGCGAGTATCTTCGGCAGCGCGTTCGGCGAGAGCATGCTGGCCTTGTGGTATCACTTTGCGATTATGTTCGAGGCTATTTTCATACTGACCACGCTGGATGCCGGAACCCGGGTCGGTCGCTTCATGTTGCAGGATATGCTGGGCAATATCTGGCCGAAAATGGGCGAAACCTCGTGGACGCCGTCGGTGGTTTTGACCAGTGCGCTGGTGGTGGCAAGCTGGGGTTATTTCCTCTATATCGGCGTGATCGACCCGAACGGCGGGGTCAATATTTTGTGGCCGCTGTTCGGCATTGCCAATCAGATGCTGGCAGCGATTGCGCTGAGTGTCGCAACGGGTATATTGGTTAAATCGGGCAAACTCAAATACGCCTGGGTGACCTGTTTGCCTTTAGCGTGGCTGGTGACGATTACCAGTGCGGCAGCCTGGGAGAAAATTACCAGCGACAATGTGCGCATCGGTTTCTTTGCGGCGGCCAACGATTTGGCGGACAAACTGGCGGCAGGCGTTTTGCCGCCGGAGAAAGCCGCTATTGCACCGCATTTGATCTTCAATTTGCATCTGGACGGTTGGCTGACGCTGTTTTTTGTGGCTTTATTGTGGCTGATCGTACTCGACATGCTGCGCGTTTGCAGTCGTTACCTGACCGGAAAGCCGGTGTTGGCGCTTTCGGAATCGCCGCATAGCCCGAGCCGTTTGGTCGAAGATTGGGCGAGGGATTGATGTTAAGCAAAATCAAAGCGTTTTGGCGTGGAGTGCGTCATCTTTCCGGCGACGATGCTTACGAGCGTTATTTACGGCATCATGCTGCGCATCATCAAGCGGATATAGCCTTAAGCAAGACTGCTTTTTTCAAGCAGTGGCAGGATGAAAAGTGGAATGGCATTAAGCGCTGTTGTTAGCGGGGTAGAGGCTTTTATTCGCCACGAAGGACGCGGAAGTTACTGCTTTTCTTCGTGTCCTTCGTGGTAAATAGTTTTTTCCGCTTGGTTAAAAAAAACTTTTGGTTTCCTACTTTAATTACCTGGAAATAATAATGATAAAAAAAATGTCCATTTCCATCAAAATACTGATTGCGATGGGCGTCGGTTTAATTTTCGGCAGCCTGATTAATGTCTTTTTCAGCGAAGTCGTTTTTGTACAAACTTATCTGGTTAACGGTCTGTTTTATGTAGTCGGCGCGGCTTTTGTTAACGCCTTGAAAATGCTGGTCGTGCCGCTGGTGACGTTCTCGCTGATTTGCGGGGTTTGCGGCATAGGCGATGTCAGCGTTTTAGGGCGAATCGGTTTTAAAGCCTTCGGTTTATATATCTTAACCACAGGCATGGCGATTATGTTGGCCTTATTGATCGCCATTATCGTAGCACCAGGTAAAGGTTTTGAACGGATTGCAGGTGCGAGTACCTTTACCCCAACACCAGCGCCGCCATTATCCGAAGTCTTTATCAACATCGTTCCCAGCAACCCGTTCAATGCCTTTGCCGAAGGCAATATGTTGCAAATTATTTTCTTTGTGATTTTATTTGCGATAGCCATGCTGATGTGCGGAGAAATCGGTCGGGAACTGAATCAATTAGCCGAGAAGCTCAATGAAGTGATGATGAAAGTCGTCATGCTGGTCATGGATGTCGCACCGGTAGGCGTATTTTTCTTAATGGCGAAAACCTTTTCGGAGCAAGGTTTCGGTTTAATTGTGCCGATGATCGGTTATTTCAGCGTCGTTATCGTCGCCCTGTTAATACACGCTTTCGGGACGCTCAGCCTATTACTGGCGGTGTTCGCCAAACTGAACCCGATTATTTTTATCAAAAAAATGCGTCCGGCGCATATTTTTGCCTTCAGTACCGCCAGCTCCAATGCGACCATTCCTATCACCTTGCAAGTGGTTGAAAAACGCTTAGGGGTTAATAATGCCACGGCGGCTTTTACCGTTCCGCTGGGCGCAACCGTTAACATGGACGGCACCGCGATCATGCAAGGCGTGGCGACGGTTTTTATCGCCAATGTCTATGGCATAGATTTGGGGCCTAGTGAATATGCAACCGTGGTCGGCATGTCCATTTTGGCTTCGATAGGCACAGCCGGCGTGCCCGGAGTCGGTTTAATCATGCTGGCGATGGTGTTTAAGCAAGTCGGCTTGCCGGTAGAAGGTATCGGGCTGATTTTAGGCGTCGACAGATTGCTGGATATGGTACGCACCGCCGTTAATGTCACCGGCGATGCAACGGTAACCTGCATCGTCGCACGCGGTGAAAATGAAATAGACGAAGCTATTTATAACGACCCGGAAGCGGGTGTGATTACCGAAGTTGAATTACCGCACAAACATATCGCTGAACATAGCTGATTGATGTTCAGCTTCGATAGTTTAAACCGCAGGCCAATAAAATGGCGAGTCCATTAAGCATTGATCTGTCCGGTAACGGCTTGCCCAGTATCCGGCTGAATTCTGGCAATAGGTTTTTCAGGGTAGCAAGCAGACACCCAGCCAAAGAATATCTTTGTCCAAACAACAAAAAATAGTTAACATCACTCCGATATCAATTTTATAGTGGAAAAAGTATGCCGTATAGATGTTTTAAAATCAGTAAACCAAAATCCACAATTACCATACTTCCTGATTTGGGCATGTCGGAGCAAGACTTTGTTGCCGATTTCAAACGTTATTACAGCCACCGTCTGGGACGTGATGAAAACTGTAGGTCGCCGCATTATGCTTATGAAGCGTTGTCGATGGCTATTAGCGACCGGCTCATAGAGCGCTGGAAAAGAACCTACAATACTTACAAAGATACGGATTGCAAGCGGGCCTATTATCTGTCGATGGAATTTTTAATGGGCCGCACTTTAAGCAATGCGATGCTGAATCTGGGCATTACCGAGGCGGTTGAACAGGCCATGTATGATTTGGGCCTAGAGATTGAAGAGTTGGTTGAAAGCGAGCCGGATGCCGGTTTAGGCAATGGCGGTTTGGGCCGTTTGGCCGCCTGTTTTATCGATAGTTGTGCAACCTTGAAGTTGCCGGTGACTGGCTACGGTTTGCGTTATGAATACGGGATGTTTTCGCAGGATATAGTGAATGGCGAGCAGGTCGAAAAACCGGATCATTGGTTGCGTAACGGTAATGTCTGGGAAATTGAACGCCCCGAATACACTTTCAGGATTAAATTTGGCGGGCGTACCGAGACCCATATTGACGAGTTCGGCAATAAGCGAACCAGTTGGGTCGATACGCAAGATATTCACGCGGTTCCTTACGATACGCCGATTCCTGGCTACCGGAACGGCACGGTAAACACCTTGCGTTTATGGAAAGCCACGGCGACTGAAGAATTCAATTTGCAGGAATTTAATGCCGGTGATTACGCAGAATCGGTCGCGGCAAAAAATACTGCCGAAAATATAACGATGGTGCTGTACCCGAATGACGCCAATGAAAACGGTAAGGCATTACGCTTGCGCCAGCAATATCTGCTGGCTTCTGCCAGTTTGCAGGATGTGATCGCTACCTGGGTGGGTCGTCACGGTAATAATTTTTCGGAGTTTGCGGAGAAAAATACCTTTCAATTAAACGACACCCATCCAAGCATAGCGGTTGCCGAGTTAATGCGCCTGCTGTTGGATGTCCATGGTTTAAGCTGGAATGATGCCTGGGCTATTACCCGTAAAACCATGGCCTATACCAATCACACCTTATTGCCTGAGGCGCTGGAGAGGTGGTCGGTTAGCCTGTTCAAGCAGATGTTGCCGAGGCTGATGGAAATCATTTTCGATATTAACGCCCATTTTATGGCCAAAGTCTCTGCGCATTGGCCGGGCGATACCGAGCGTTTAGCTCGCATGTCTATTATTGAAGAAGGCGGCGAACAACAGGTCAGAATGGCCTATCTGGCTATCGTCGGCAGCTATTCGGTCAACGGCGTAGCCGCGTTGCATTCGAAATTATTGCAGCAAGGTTTGTTCCGGGATTTTTATCAGTTTTGGCCGGAAAAATTCAATAATAAAACCAATGGCGTTACTCCGCGTCGTTGGCTGGCAGCATGCAATCCCGAACTGGCCGAACTGATCACGACGACCATAGGCGATGGCTGGCTGACCGAGTTGTCGTTGTTAAAGAAGCTTGAACCTTTTGCCGAAGATAAGGAGTTTCGCAGGCGCTGGCGTGAAATCAAGCAAGGCGCAAAGCAAAGATTGATTGATTTCAAGAGGCTTGAACATGATGTCGATTTTAATTTGGACGCCATTTTTGATGTGCAGGTTAAACGCGTTCATGAATATAAACGGCAATTGTTGAATGTGCTGCATGTGATTCATCTGTACGACCGCATTAAGCGCGGCGATACGTCGAACTGGACGGATCGTTGCGTATTGATTGGCGGCAAAGCTGCGCCGGGCTATCATATGGCGAAAAAGATCATCAAGCTGATTAATAATGTCTCGAGTGTCGTGAATGCCGATCCTGATGTGGGCAAAAGATTAAAGCTGGTTTTCCTGGCTAATTATCGGGTTTCCGCGATGGAAAAAATCTGTCCGGGCGCCGATCTTTCCGAGCAAATTTCAACGGCCGGCAAGGAAGCGTCGGGCACCGGCAATATGAAGTTTATGATGAACGGCGCGTTGACTATCGGCACGCTGGATGGCGCCAATATTGAAATTCTCGAAGAAGTCGGGGACGATAATTTCTTCCTGTTCGGCTTGACCGAAGAGCAGGTTGAAGCCATGAGTCAGCACTATGATCCGGTTGCGATCATCAATCAGGATGAGGATTTTCAAAGAGTCATTAAGCTGCTTGAATGCGGGCATTTTAATCAATTCGAACCGGGACTTTTCGACGGTATATTGGCGTCGATAAAAAGCCCGCATGATCCCTGGATGACGGCAGCGGATTTCCGCAGCTTCATCGATGCACAAAAACGGGTAGAAGCGGCTTATCAAGATCAGGAAAACTGGACCAAAATGAGTATTGTAAACTGCGCCAATAGCGGTAAATTTTCTACCGACAGAACCATCACCGAATACAACGATGAGATCTGGAAACTGAAGCCGGTCAGTATCGATAACCAGTTTTAAGCGTGTTTCATATTGTTTTGTTTGAGCCGGAAATTCCCGCTAACACCGGGAATATTATCCGGCTTTGCGCAAATACCGGCGTGCAGTTGCATTTGATCAAGCCCTTGGGTTTTGAGTTGGACGACAAAAAATTGCGCAGGGCAGGTCTGGATTACCATGAATGGGTGGCGGTTAAAGAGCACGATTCATTGGCCGATTTTGTCGATAGCATTAAGCCTGGGCGGATTTTTGCGCTGACGACTAAAGGTACGCAAATATACAGTGAAGTTAGTTTTCAGTCTGAGGATGCTTTGTTGTTTGGCCCCGAGACGCGTGGTTTGCCTGCTGATGTGTTGGCGTACTTAGGTTCCGAGCGGTGCTTATATTTGCCGATGCAGGCGGAAAGCCGGAGCCTGAATTTGTCCAATACTGTGTCTATAGTTTTGTACGAGGCTTGGCGGCAGTTGGGTTTTACGGGGGCTGCGATAAAATAACGACTCAGAGACAGTGAAAGTATTATCCAGATCGAGCTGAAAAAATTATTTAGCACAGAGAACACGAAGGGCACGGAGAAAATAACCGCATTAATTCAATGCATCAAAAACTTCGTGTTCTTCGTGGTTATTTCTTAGATCTATGCTAAAAACGAATCTTTCACAGCCTCTCAGGCGTTAGCAATAGAAATAAAGTATTGTCCACGAAAAGCCCGAAAATATAAGGCTAAAGGCTAAAGGCTAAAGACCGGTCGTGTTGAAGCGGGGTTTTTTCGCCTTGCGCCTTTTGCCCTTCGCCTATATACAATTGTGTCATCGGCGTTCTCATGACTCGGCCTTTTGTTCGCGGGCCAATAAATTTTGCACGGCCGCCAGCGGTGCTAAGCCTTCATATAAAACCTTGTAGGTTTGTTCAGTAATAGGCATGTCTACGCCGTATTTTTTAGCGAGTAAATAGGTTTCTTTTGCTGCCGAAATACCTTCTATTTCCTGGCCGATTTCCTGTGCAGCGGCCAGGGTGTCTTTGCCTTGTCCCAGGGCTAAACCAAAACGTCGGTTTCTGGATTGGTTGTCGGTACAGGTCAGGATCAGGTCGCCTAGGCCTGCGAGTCCCATAAAGGTTTCCTGTTTGCCGCCCAGTTTAACGCCCAGACGAATGATTTCGTTTAGCCCACGGGTAATTAACGCCGCTCGGGTGTTGGCACCAAAGCCGAGACCGTCGGCAATACCGGCGGCTATCGCCATGACGTTTTTTACTGCGCCGCCGACTTCTACGCCAATCAAATCCGAGTTGGTATAGGTTCGAAAACGCTCACTATGCAGGATGTCGGCCAGAAGGCCTGCAAAATCGGGCTGGGATGACGCAATAGTGATGGCTGTCGGTAGCTCGGCCGCTACTTCTTTTGCAAAACTGGGGCCTGAAAGCAAGGCCGCCGGGGTTTGCGCAGAAAAAATGTCGGCGACGACTTCGTGCAGCAGGGAGCCGTCATCAGGATTAAAGCCTTTGGTTGCCCAGGCTATTTGTACGCCATTAGTTAAATGCGCCTTGAGTTTAAGCAAGGTATCTTTAAAGGCGTGACTGGGTACCGAAACCAGCATCAGGCTGGAAAAAGCGGCAACCTCAGCCAAGTCGGAGGTGACGCTGAGGTTTGCAGGGAATGCTAAACCAGGTAAATAACGTTGGTTTTGGCGATCTTGTGCAAGCAAGGCCATGTGTTCGGGATTATGACCCCATAACAGCGTCCGGTAACCATTTCTAGCTGCCAGAATTGCCAAGGCCGTTCCCCATGAACCTGAGCCCAGAACGGCTATTTTTTTATTCATCACGCTAGAAAAATCATTTGATCCACGAAAAACACGAAAATATTCAAAGAAATGCCAAATTGTAGAACGCCACCCGGAAGGCGAATGACTGTGCAATATAACATATTGGTTTCGTTTGTGTATTTCGTGTCTTTTGTGGACTAACTGCGGTTTTTAAGGTCAAGCAGATTAATTGATAGCGTCAGAACCTGGCGCTTGTTGCAACTGTTGTGAGTATAAGGCGTCAAAGTTTACCGGGGCTAAAAGCATTTGCGGAAAGCCGCCTTTGGTGACGAGGTCGGAAATAGTTTCTCTTGCGTAAGGAAACAAAATATTGGGGCAGAAACTGCCAACCATCGGACCCATTTCCGCATCGGTAAAACCGCCTAAAGAAAAAATACCGGCTTGATTGACTTCAACAAGATAGGCGGTTGCATCGCCATTTTTTACGGTGATGGTAACTGTGAGGGCGATTTCGTACATTGAATTTTCTAAGGGCAAAACATGGGTGCCCAGATTAAACTCGACCGCCGGTTCCCATTTTTCGGTGAAGACTTTGGGCGAGTTCGGCGTCTCAAAAGACATGTCTTTGGTGTAAATTTTCTGGATGGAGAATTGTTTTTCTATTTCTTTGTTTTCTTCGCTCATGATGAATTTCTAAGGTTAGGGATTAATGAATGTGAGGGCTACTCGGAACACTGATTTAGCTTTTGTGCTTGCCGGTTGATTTGATAGGTAATTTGTAGTCCTTTTCCCAGGCTTGCATGCCGCCGGCAATAACGAAAACCTGCTCGAATCCTGCTTTAGTCAATATTTTTCCGGCTGAGGCAGAGCGCGTTCCGGTTTGGCAGGCAATAAGGACGGGTTTGTTTTTGTGCGTTTCCAGCGTTGACAGCTGAGTGGGCAAGCTGCCCAGTGGGGTGCTGATCGAATTTTCGATATGACCTTTAAGAAACTCTTCCGGTTCGCGTACGTCGATAACAAGGGTATCGCTATCGTTCATTTTGGTTACAGCTAGTAATGGCGAAACGGTACCGAATTTTTTAAATGCAGTATCGAACAATTCCTGGATGAGTAAATAAGTAACAACTGCCAAAGCGAGAGATAAAATATAGTGATTTAAAATGAATTCTAGATAACGGTCCATGGATAGGTTTGTCAAGTTAAGTGAATGGAGAAAAGATAAGTTAGTCGTTGGAGCAAAAAACATCCTGCATCATTTTAATAAGCAGCAGCATCCGGGCATCGTCAATAAAGTAATAAACACGGTTAGCCTCTTTTTTAGAGCCGAGAATGTTTTTTTTCCTGAGTATGGCCAGATGTTGGGAAATGTTGCTCTGGCTGGTGCCAACCTGTTCGACAATTTGTTGCACACAGATTGCATTGTTGCCCAGAAGGCACAATATTTTTAAACGCAATGGATGTGACATTGCCTTTAAGCAGTGAGCCGCTTTGGCTATATTGATATCGTCTGTGCTTGTGTGCTTGTGTTTAATTTTCATTGGTCTGCTTAATGTTTCTAGTTTATTGAATCCGATTAAAAAACAACCCGTGAAGAATTATTTATACACAACTGTTGTCAACGTGTATTAATATAATGACTACGTGGTTACGTAACTGGCACAAGCCAAAATACAAAAAAACCAGTGAATCTGGCAAAATAATACATCACTACGACCATTTTGGGTAATGAAGAATCAAAATGGCGTATAAAGTGATTTATTTCGTATGTGAAATAGTGATGCGGATTTTTTTTAATATCGGGAGATAAAGATAAAGATGTTTAAGCGGCCAAAGCCTGTGGTATTGCTGATCCTTGACGGATTCGGTTACTCGTTGGACAAAGAAAATAATGCCATTGCAATGGCTAATACACCTTGTTGGGACAATTTGCAGAAAGACTGTCCCATGACTCTGCTCAGTTGTTCCGGTGCTGTCGTAGGATTGCCCAGCGGACAAATGGGTAATTCAGAAGTGGGACATGTTCATATAGGCACGGGTCGTTACGTTCCTCAGGATTTCTCCAAGGTCAATGACGCAATAATTGACGGCAGTTTCTATTTCAATCCGGTTCTTTGTCGAGCCGTGGATCTTGCCAAAGAAAAAAACAAGGCGCTGCATATCATGGGATTGTTGTCGCCTGGCGGCGTACACAGTCATGAGGAGCAGATTGCTGCGATGGTCGAGTTGGCCGTCAAACGAGGCCTCGATAAAATTTATCTGCATGCCTTTCTGGATGGACGGGATGTTCCGCCCAAGAGTGCAATGGCTTCCCTTGAGCTGCTGGAGGCAAAATTTGCGGCGCTGGGTGTCGGTCGTATTGCCTCAATTGTTGGGCGTTTCTATGCGATGGACAGGGATAATCGCTGGGATCGCGTAAAACAGGCCTATGACCTGATTGCCAAAGGTGAGGCTGAGTTTAGTGCGGATTCTGCGCTACAGGGTTTGGCAGCGGCTTATGAACGAGGCGAAACGGATGAATTCGTTTTACCGACCGCTATTTTGGATACCGAGCATCGGACGGTCGCCCTTGATCCCGAAGACTCGGTAGTGTTCATGAATTTCCGCGCAGATCGTGCCCGCGAGATTTCTCTGGCATTAACGGCAACAACATTCGATGCATTCGATAGAAACCGTGCGTCTCACACTGGTTATTATTGTACGTTAACGGAATATCAGCAGGATTTCGATTATGATGTGGCCTATCCGCCGACCGATATAAAAAATTGTCTGGGCGAATATATATCCAAGTTGGGCATGACTCAATTGCGGCTGGCAGAAACCGAAAAATATGCTCATGTGACATTTTTTCTTAACGGCGGCATAGACGCTGCTTTTCCAGGAGAAGACCGGATATTGGTGCCGTCACCCAAGGTCAGAACCTATGATTTGCAGCCGGAAATGAATGCGGCAGAGGTTACGGATAAATTGGTCAATGCCATCACCGGCGGTAAATATGATGTCATTATCTGTAACTATGCTAATTGCGACATGGTCGGGCATACCGGCATAATTGATGCGGCGATTTTGGCTGTGGAAGCGGTCGACGCTTCATTACAACGCGTAGTTGACGCGTTAAGGTCGGTAGGTGGGCAAATGTTGATAACTGCAGATCATGGCAATATCGAACAAATGGTTGATAAAGAGACCGGGCAGCCGTACACGGCTCATACTACAAATCCAGTGCCTTTGGTTTATGTCGGTGGTGATCAGCCATTAGAATCGGGCGGTAGTTTGTCGGATTTAGCGCCAACAATCCTGGCAATGTTAGGGGTTGAGCAACCTGTTGAAATGACGGGTCGGTCACTTATCAAGTTTGTTTAATCTGTGGATGAGAAAGAAACTGATTTGTTGTTTTTTATTGAGTGTATTTGTCCGCGAGGGGAGTGCAGAAGTCTCGAGAAAAAACGAGGAACTAAATCAAGTTCAATCGGGTATTGAAGCGGCCAGCAAAAATAGGCAACGTATTCAGTTGCAAAAAAATACGTTAAGCACTCAGTTGGGTGAAGTCGAGACGCTCTATGGTAGGACGGCTGCTTTATTAAGGACATTGCAACAACAGGTTGAACAAAAGCGCCAGAATTTGAGTAAAATTCAGCAGGAAATGCGTGAGTCTAAGAGTGAAGTTGATAGACAAAATAAAGAATTAGCGGGTCAAATAAAAGCGGCTTATGCAATGGGGAAAAAGGAAAAGTTGAAGCTGCTGCTTAATCAGCAAGATCCTGCATTATCCAGTCGAATGCTGGTGTATTACGATTATCTTAATAAGGCTCGTTTGACAAAACTGGCTGTTATTTCGGAGTCTATGCAGCATCTGGAAAGCTTGGACAAGCAACAGCAGCATGAAACCGAGCTTTTAGAGAAAAGTCTTGAGCAAAAAATAACAGAGCAGATAGCCATAGACCGTGTTAGAAAACGAAGGACTGGGTTATTAACGCAATTAAAAAAAGACTTTTCTTCAAATGAGCAACAAATAATTCACTTGAAAGAAAGCGAAAATAAGCTGAAAAATCTGGTATCTTCATTGCAGAGATCGACTAACGATCTTGCTGTTGAGATCGAGCAAACAAAAAAATCGCAGAAGACTACTGAGGTTTTGTCCGAACCTGCCAAAATTTTGCCGGATTCCGGGGATAATTTTTCTAAACTTAAGGGTGATTTTTCTACGCTTAAGGGGCAGCTGCCTTGGCCTGTCAAGGGGCGACTGACCAATAAGTTCGGCAGTGTTCGAGCCGAGAGTACTCAGGCTATTTGGGATGGGGTGTTAATTGATGCCCGTGAGGGAACAGAGATACGGGCGATTACCAGCGGAACAGTGGTGTTTTCCGATTGGCTGCGCGGTTATGGTTTGTTGATTATTATTGATCACGGTAAGGGCTACATGACCCTTTATGCATTTAATCAGAGTTTATATCGGCAGGTTGGTGAATGGGTGGATGTTGGCGAAGTCATTGCTTCTGTTGGACAAAGCGGTGGTCGTAGTCATTCCGGGTTATATTTTGGAATACGCAACAAAGGTAAGCCGGTTGATCCGCTTGAGTGGTGCCGAAAGTAATCGGGATCAAGTTAGTTAATGGTGTATGAGCCTATTTTTGGAAATCGAGCGTTTGGAGTTATCAGGTACATGTTAAAAAAGAAAAATATTTTCATTTTGTCCTTAGGGATTATGTTGGGTGTTTTTATGGGCATCTGCGCTAGCGTCTTTGCGGAGCAGGAAATTGTTGAGCCTATGGCGGAGACAGAAGTCCTGCCTTATGAGGAATTGCGCACCTTCACAGAAATTTTTGGCCGAATTAAAAGGGATTATGTCGAGCCCGTTTCGGACAAAAAATTATTGGAGGATGCTATTCGCGGCATGTTGAGTGGACTTGATCCTCATTCCGCTTATTTGGTTGCCGATGAATATCAGCAATTAAAAGAAGGCACCACCGGGCAATTCGGCGGTTTAGGCATCGAAGTCACCATGGAAAACGGCTTTGTTAAAGTGGTTTCCCCTATTGATGATACCCCCGCGCAGAGAGCAGGCATTAAAACCGGAGATCTGATTGTCAGGCTTGATGATCAGCCGGTAAAAGGCATGGCCTTGGGTGATGCTGTCAAGCTGATGCGCGGCGAACCGGGTAGCAAGATTTTACTCACCGTGATTCGTGAAGGGGAGGGTGCTCCTTTAAAAATTACTATAACTCGGGCCATCATAAAAGTTAAAAGTGTAAAAAGCCGAATGCTCGAAAAAGGTTATGGCTATGTGCGCATTAGTAGCTTTCAATCAGGAACGGGTGAAAACCTTAAAGAGGCTCTAGCCTCGCTGAAAAAGGAAAACGCAGGCAATCTAAAAGGCTTAGTGCTGGATTTAAGAAATAATCCGGGCGGAGTGCTGAATGCGGCGGTTGAGGTGAGTGACGCCTTCATAAAGAGTGGTCTTATTGTTTATACTGAGGGGCGTATTGAAAATTCGGAAATGCGCTTTAGTGCCGCTCCTGGTGATCTTATTGACGGGGCGCCGATAGTTGTGTTGATTAATGCCGGATCTGCCTCGGCCTCGGAGATTGTAGCCGGAGCTTTGCAGGATCAAAAGCGCGCTGTCATCATGGGCGAGAAATCGTTTGGTAAAGGCTCGGTACAGACCATATTGCCAACCAGTAAGGGATCGGCAGTTAAGTTGACGACAGCGAGATACTATACGCCTTCAGGGCGATCTATCCAGGCCGAGGGCATTGAGCCGGACATTACCTTGGCGCACGTTAAGTTGGAGGCATTGGAAACATCGGAGTTCAAGCCGGTCAAAGAGGCGGATTTGTCGCATCATTTGGAAAACGGCAAAGGCAAAGAGAGTTCGGAGGATGTGAAGGAGAAGGAGGCCCTGGAAAAAGATTATCCATTGTATCAGGCGCTGACCTTGCTAAAAGGCATCGGTATTATGAGTAAATAAGCTTTAGCTTGCAGCGTTAATCAAAACCCGGATTTTGGTAAATAACTTTGTTTGCTGGAATCCGGGTTTTTTATGCCTTGAATTTGTAGAAGCCATATCACGATTCAATGTCGTAAAGGTCTTAAATTAAGATAACATGCAGAGAACTATATGATTATCGATTATGTTTCATAAAGAATATGCAATAGCATGAATTTTGGAAGAAATATTAGGATTTATTAGGCTGATGGAACGCCGTCAGGAATTAGACAGGTAGAGATTGCCAATGGGTCTGGTCAAGCAATAGCCTGCCCCAGATGCAGGTTTGCAGAACTGTCTAAATGGGAAAAAGCGAAAAGCCCTGAGATTTTTAGGGTTATCGATGTATTGGTTTTGGTTTATTTATCCTAATCCTAGTTTTGCGCTCAAAGGGGCGCATCGAGGACATCATTAAAACACAAGACATCAATTTTACTGCCCAAACAAAATACGAAGCAACAACTCTTAATATAGAGAGCTACTCGCCTGTTATAATGAGCGGCTTTTTAGACGCATTAAACAAGGGTTAGTTAAGATGAATTGGGGATACACTGTTTCCGGCTTTGCCGTAGGAATTTTAGTGGGATTGACTGGCGTAGGTGGAGGATCGCTGATGACGCCATTACTGGTGTTCCTGTTTGGATTTAAGCCTGCCGTCGCGGTGGGTACAGACCTTTTGTTTGCCGCGATCACTAAAACCGGCGGCGTGTGGGTGCATCACAATAAACATAGCTCGGTCGATTGGAAAATCGTCGGCTGGTTGGCTCTGGGCAGCCTACCTTTTGCTGTGGCTACCTTATTTGTACTGAAACATTTAAGCGCAATCGGCAAGGAAACCTCGGGAGCGATTACTTTTACCTTGGGTGTCGCGTTGCTGCTGACCGCTTTCTCGCTGATCGTGCGCAGCGTGTTATTAAGCCGGGCTGCAAAGCTCAAGCCTATTGACGATGAGCATAGCACTCCCGAAAATGCCGGCCGCTTCAAGCATCTGCAAATACCCGCCACCGTATTGATCGGCGCAGTGCTGGGCATATTGGTGACGCTGTCGTCGGTGGGCGCCGGTGCGCTGGGTACTGTCGCGCTGTTATTTCTTTACCCGAGAATGACGACGCTGAAAATTGTCGGCACCGATTTGGCTCATGCTATTCCGCTCACAGCAGTCGCTGGACTGGGTCACCTTAGTTTGGGTAACGTGGATCTGGTTTTATTGGGCAGCCTGCTGATCGGTTCTTTACCCGGCATCTGGATTGGCAGCCATCTGGGCGCCAAGATTCCTGAAAGAATTTTACGGCCGATTTTGGCGGCTATTCTGATGTTAATAGGGCTTAAATTTGTGTTGCGATAAAGATGTGTAGAGACTACGTTTCAGGTTCTACTGAACAATAAAGAGGCTCAGAACATGACCGAAAATATCCGTCCACCATTGCCGCCATTCACTGCCGAAACTGCGGCACAAAAAGTACGTGCCGCCGAAAACGCATGGAATGCCCGCGACCCGGAAAAAATCGCTTCGGCTTATACTGTTGATAGCCAATGGCGTAACCGTGCCGAGTTTCTTGTCGGTCGCACTCAGATTGTGCAGTTTCTACAGCAAAAATGGGCTAAGGAACTGGATTATCGCCTTATAAAAGAGCTATGGGCTTTTTTTGATGCGCGTATTGCAGTGCGTTTTGCCTATGAATGGCATGATGCTTCCGGCAACTGGTTTCGTTCTTACGGCAATGAAAATTGGGAATTCGACCGGAACGGTCTGATGCAGCGCCGCATAGCCAGCATCAACGACTTGCCGATAACCGAGGCGGAGCGGAAATTTCATTGGCCGTTGGGGATCAGACCAGGCGACCACCCCGGACTGTCCGAACTTGGTTTTTGAGGTTATTTAAAGCATAAAATAAGCTTGGTTCCGGTTGACATGTCTGTATTAAAGCGTATATCTAAATAACGAAGGCAACAATTATTCGCGGTTGTGATAACTGAAAAATCAACGGGCAGGTGGGCTATGAATGGTAATTCGACTAATCAAATCGATGCTGAAAAATTAAAGACATTAAAGCGCCTGACAGCAGCCGTATATCTGTGTCAGGTACTGGCTTTCGCATTTGCCGGATTGCCGTTGCTGGTAGGCGTGGCTATCAACTTCATGAAGCAAGCCGAAGTTCAGGGAACTTGGCTGGAATCCCATTTTGACTGGCAGATCATGACCGTTTGGATAGCTCTGGCCGGTTTCGCCTTGGCTGGATTGACTTTTGAGTTCGGTGTCGGATTTTTTATTCTGATTGCCACGTTAATACTGATGGTATACAGAATCGTCATCGGCTGGACTGCTTTAAATGCCGACCGGGCGGTTAAGGAATAAACACTGTTGCGTAAGGGCGACCGGCCGGTCGCCCCTACAATGTATCGCGTGTTCGAGTTCGCTCGTTGCCCCGTATTTAATCATTTCTTAATATTCAACTCGTTATACTGGGCGTTTGTCACCCCCCACGCGTAGCTTATTATGTACATGACTAGCCAAGAAAATTTCAATATTAAAAAATCAGCCCTGCCGCTTATGCTGGCGTTTGGATTAATGTTGCTTAGTGGCTGTCAGACGATGTCGTCACTTTTTTCTGATCAAGAAACAACGGCAACCATCGAGCTTCCTGAACCTCAACCCGAAACCGTAGCCACCCACGAATTCGAGCTGACTGACGGCGACAACATGGTCGGCACGATTGCCGCAATCGACACCCGCGAGAATGATGCGTTGCCGGATATTGCCCGCCATTTCGGCTTAGGCTATAACGACATCAGCATAGCCAATGCCGCCGTCTCCCCCTGGACACCCAAGCCGGGCAGCCGGGTTTTGTTGCCGGTACAATTTATTCTGCCCGATTCGCCTCATCAAGGCATAGCCTTAAATCTGGCGAATATGCGACTGTTTTACTATCCTAAAAAACAGTCGAACAAGGTTTATACCTATCCGGTCGGTATTGGGCGGCAGGGATGGAGTACGCCGATGGGCTTGACCCGCATCGTCGCTAAAAATGCCAATCCAAGCTGGACCGTTCCCGAGTCCATTCATCGCGAACACGCCAAAAAAGGCGATGCATTGCCCAAGGTCGTCGGCGCCGGGCCTGATAACCCGCTGGGGCTTTATGCGATGCGCCTGGCTATTCCCGGTTATTTAATCCACGGCACCAACAAACCTTACGGTATCGGCATGCAGATCAGTCACGGCTGTGTACAGATGTATCCTGAGGATATTGAAATGCTGTTTAAAAAAGCGGCGGTCGGCATGCCGGTGCGGATACTGCATCAGCCCTATCTGACAGCCTGGCATCAGGGCATGCTCTACCTTGAAGCGCACGAACCGTTGCCAAAATGGGCAAAAAATAAAGCCCAGTTAAAAAAACGGCTCCTCAAGCAATTGCATGACCTCAGTGATCAAAAAAATGCGGCAGTCGATTGGGATAAAGTCGAACGTATACTCCAGCTGGCAAATGGGGTGCCCACGCCGATACTGATAAACAGCGCCGATGTGGCGGGAATTTCGGCAAATGCTGTGCAACTGAAACATCCCGGGCAGTTCTATGATCAGCCCGTTGTTGGTGCATTAAAAGAGAGTGACTGGTCCATTTTGGTGGCCAGTTTTAATGATGAAACTCAGGCTCAACAACTGGCAACGATGTTGAATCATCAAGGGCCGATCATACCTGCCCGTAAGATCCAGAAAAACGATGCCTATCAAGTTATCGCCGGGCCTTTTAAAAATAAAACGGAAATGAAAGCCGCCGCAAAGCGTATCAAAATGGATTTTGAAATTAATGGTGAACCGGTAAAGCCTCGTGTGACTGCGGTGAATTAAGTAGCTGATGTTATGCATGGATGGTTTTTGTCCCGTATGCCGCGCCGAGCACCGGAGCTTTTGTCGAGAATAGCCCGTTAGGGGGGGCGGCATGTATGCCGCACGTCAGTAGAAGGGCAGGAACCCCTTCTACTGACCCTCGACAAAAGCGAGGAGCGCAGGAAATAAGCGGCAATCGGGTCGCCTTTTCTTTGGTTACTTTCTTTTC